>JAAETN010000147.1 GCA_024228355.1 Maribacter sp.
AATTTGTAGAATAATTGAACTAATCGACCGCAAAATATTGGGTTTTGTTTGAGTCAAAATGGACAAACCGAACAGGAAAAATGATGCTATGGATAAATAGATATTTAATTTTGTCAAATCTTTACTATCCAAAGAATCTGGGAACAAACTGTAATAAAAAGAATTTATTTCCGAAAAAGTGAATTCATTATTACATGATTCATGCAATAAAATCCAAAAACCTAAATTGCCAATAATAAAAATCGTCAATAATAGAGCTATGACAAAATTCACTTTTTGCTGACGCTAAACATATAAGAATTTTGATTTTCTAGCTTAAAGTTGTATATTACAACAGTTGCTTAATACAACTAACATGGAAACTAAGAAAATTAAAAACTTCAGAAAAACCTTAAGGGCATTCGAACGCGAAATAATGCTACAAAACAATACTAATTTGTGTTTTGGAGTCACAATTGCACAATGCCATATTTTGCTTGAAATCGAGAAACTTGGTGAGACAAAAGTTGGGGATTTAGCTTCAAATATTTCACTCGATAAAAGTACGGTTAGCAGAACTATCGACGGATTAGTATCTGTTGGGCTCGTAAATCGATCAATTCCTCCGCACAATAGAAGGTCTTCTTTAATTAAATTGACTAAACAAGGAGGAAATATTTGTAAACAAATAAATGATAGTAATAACGATTATTTTAAAAAAGTTCTTTCTGTTTTAGATGGAAAAGAACTAGATGTATTCCTGCAAAACTTTGAAAAGATTACAAATAATATAAAAGAAATTAATAATTCACTTCATAATAATCAATGAAGCAAAGTGATGGAAAGCAAAGCTTATTTTGAAGCCATAGCCCAAGATTGGGATGCTATGAGAAATAATTTTACTTCAGATAATGAAATAAAAAAGAATCAACTAAATGAAGCTTAAGAAATATTCTAGAAAATCGATACTAAAAACATTAGCTATATCAGCAGCTGGAATTTCGGGCCTTGTTCTATTACAAAAATGCTCCTTTTTTAATCAAATTTTTAAGGCTAAAAAGAAAAAAAGCCTGGCAATGTTAATGGACTTAGATAAGTGTATAGGTTGTAATGCCTGTAGTGTAGCTTGCAAGGCCGAAAATGGTATAGCTTTGGGAGGCTTTAGAACCAGAGTTTTAGAAGAAGAAACAGGACAATATCCGGATACAAAACGTTTTTTTCTACCCATAATGTGTAATCATTGCAAAGATGCACCATGTATTCCGTCCTGTCCAAACGGTGCAATTTTTCAGCGTTATGATGGGTTGGTTGACATAAGTAAAGATAAGTGTAAAGGATATCAGCTTTGTATAAAGGCCTGCCCCTATGGAGCTATTTATATGAATCCTGATCTTGAGCCAAGTAGGCAAGTTGCAAACTATCCAGCCAGGCAGGTGACTAAATCTGATAAATGCAACTTTTGTCAACATAGAATCGATGAAGGTTTGGAACCTGCCTGTTCTAATACTTGTCCAACCGATGCTCGGATATTCGGAGACCTAAAAGATGAAACCAGTATGGTTTATCAAATTGTAAAAGAAGAAAGTTTAACGGGATTACTTGAGGAAAAAGGAACACGACCTCAAATCTATTACAAAGGAGGGAATAAGGAAGTATTCAATGTGGAAAGAAGTATTAATAAGCATGGAGAATAAAATATGGATCGGAGAGGTTTTATAAAGATAGCAACAATTGGATCTGCCACTATTTATCAAACTAAGGAAGCATATGCAACTGAAAAGATTATGGCTAAGGTACAGAGAGATAATATCATGACATATGCTGGAAAGAATAAGGTGCCATCTGCATGTTGGCAGTGTGTTTCAAGGTGTGCAATAGTTGGGTATCTTGACAACAATAGGATTGTAAAAATTGAAGGAAATCCCAAGTCTTTGGCAAATGAAGGTAAAATATGTGCAAAAGGGCAAGCTGGCATCAATCAAATTTATGATCCTGATAGAATTTTGTATCCATTAAAAAGAATTGGAGAACGAGGAAGCGGAAAGTGGGAAAAAATATCATGGGATGACGCATTAGATCTTTTGGTATACGGAGGTGAAATAGAAGGCGATAAAGTTAAGGGACTTAAAGAATTGAGAGATAAAGAAGTTCCTGAAAAGTTCATATTTCATTATGGCAGGATGGTCGGGACGGACTATTTAATAAATGTAAACTACTTTTTGAATGCTTATGGAACTGCCTCCATTGGAGATCATGATTCTATTTGTGTGAGAGCAGGCGGAATAGCAAGTATGCTGACAGGAGATGTTGCTCCAGGCAATCCATTTGATGATGCTAAACTTGTATTGAATTTCGGTAGAGGTCTTATTGATGCCGGTTTTGATCACATTCCATACATCCGGAGGATTACTAAAATGAAAGAGAAGGGTACCAAACTCATTACGTTCGACGTGAGACTCTCAAATACGGCAGCTACATCTGACGAATGGGTACCTGTAAAACCAGGAACTGATCTGGCTATAGTACTTTCAATGTGCCATGTATTGTTACAAAAGGGTCTGTACAATACTAAAGAATTTGAAGAAACTACAAATGTGACCATCAAAGAACTGAAAGAACATCTAAAAACCTATACTCCCCATTGGGCAGAAGAAATATCAGGTGTTCCGGCCGAAAAAATCGAATCCATTGCCATAGCGTACGGTACTACCAAACCGGCGATCTGCACTTCTTTAAGAGGAGCCTTTATGCACTATAATGGGGTTCAGACACAGAGAGCAATTTACATGCTAAACATGATTGCGGGTAATATTGGCCCTGAAAAACGAGTAGAACAACGACCAAAATGGGAATATCCATTCCCTTTCCCAAATAATAAAAATAAGCGCCTGAATATTTTTACGGGCAAGAAAGATCAATTTGCCATTCCGGATGGAGGCGTTTCACACCAAATTTTGAATATGATTGATAATGGGCAAGATCGTCCTGATATCTATATGGTCTACTGCCATAATCCAGTGTATTCAAATGGCAATTGCAAAGAAAATGCCCGGGTATTCCGAGATAATAAAAAAATTCCATTTCTGGTAGCTGTGGATGTTGGTTTTAGTGAAACCACAGAGTTAGCAGATTTAATTTTACCCGATGCCACTTATCTTGAAAGATGGACGTGCGAAGGAAGAAACACACCTGAGGGAATACCCGAATACTACATAAGGCAACCATTGAGTAAGCCACTGGGAGAATCCAGAAACTTCATTGATGTGGCTTGTAATATTGCCGATACTTTGAATTTGAATTTGGGATTTTCCTCTGCTCAGGAGTTCGTTAAAGCTACATGCAACAATACACCGGGTCTTAAAGATGCAGGAGGGTTTGAGTATATGAAAAAACAGGGTATTTGGCATGATCATAATGCTAAGGCTACGTTTAAAAACCGCTCTAAGGTACAGTTGAAGTCTAAGAGACTTGAAGAAAAAGGGTACTCACCAATACCGGCCTGGATGCCAATCCCCAATCATGATAAACTGAATTCGGGGGAATTGATATTAACAACTTTTAAAGTAAACGTACATACTCATTCAAGAACTCAGAACTGCAAGTGGCTCACTGAACTTTATCATGAAAATCCAGCTTGGATCAATACAAAAACAGCAGAAATAAAAGAAATTAAGGACGGAGACTGGATCAAAATTCAATCTGAAATAGGTGAAATGATCACCAGGGCGAAGGTAACTCAAGGCATTCACCCTGGAGTTATTGCAATTTCTAATCACGCAGGGCACTGGAGTTTTGGTAAATATGCTTCTGGCAAAGAGTCTCCTGTTTTTCAGCCTGGGCCAGATACTGAAAATAAATGGTGGAAAAATAATGGATCTCATGTAAATAAGATTATTCCTAATATCGGTGATCCGATTTCCGGTTCATTGTGTTGGAATGATACGGTAGTTAAAGTTGAAAAAATCTAAAGGCAAGAATCACCTTCAGTAAAAGTTTTTTATAGAAATAAAAATGAAAGAACGGAAAAACTACTTTGTTTAAGAAAAACAGGCATTTAAAGATAGCTTAAAAATTAAATTACCTTACCTAAAGACAAGGAGAACAATTAAAGAATTGGAAAACAAAAATTTAATGTTGAAAGCATACCTTATTGTTGAAATTGCAATTAATGAACCACAAGAATATGAGGTATATAAAAAGCTGACACCTGCATCAATTGCAGCTTATAACGGAAATTTATAGTCAGAGGTAGGCAAACAGAAACAATGGAAGGGGAATGGAAATCGGATAGAATTGTCGTTCTAGAGTTTCCTTCAGTAGAACGGGCAAAAGAATGGTAGAATTCGGACATGTAATCGAAAGCTAAAGCTATTAACAAGAAGGCTGCCAAGACTAAAAGGATAGTGATCCAAGGCACTTAAATAGTGATGACGAATGCAGACGAACACAATTATGCATTCTTAAGAACAGAACAATATGATAAATGGTTAGGATTTAAGAGAGATGACATTAAATATTAGTACTTAGAAGTAGGATTAAAAAATATTAAAATCGATTTTGTTAATGCATATGTTATCCAATTTCACAAAGAACAGGTGAATATCTCGATATTTTTTGTCTTAGGCGAAAAGTAAAACTAACATTTAACTTTTACATTACAATAAGTCTCTATTAGAAATGTAAATATGAAGAGAACTGAGTTAGATCAAAAAATTCTTGCAAAAGAATTTCTACAACTACACTATGATGAAAAAATTCTTTTGCTCCCAAATGCATGGGATGTTTTAAGTGCAAAAATATATGAGAGCATGGGTTTCAAAGCCATTGGGACAACAAGTGCAGGTATTGCTTCCACACTTGGCTTTCCTGATGGCGAGATAATGAGTCTTAAGGAAAATTTGCAAGTCGCAAAAAGAATAATTAATAATACTACACTGCCGATCAGTGTAGATATTGAAGCAGGGTATTCAAGCACACCTGATGGTGTTGTGGAAACTGTAAAATCAGCTTTGGACATAGGTGCAATTGGGATTAATCTTGAAGATAGCACAGGTGATGTTGAGAAACCATTTTTTGAAATTAATGAGATACTGGATAAAATAAAAGGGATAAGGAAAATGGCAGATACCAGAAAGATTCCTTTGGTAATTAATCTTCGTACAGATGTTTATATGCTTGGTAAGGGAGTTCAACATCAATCCTGAAAAGATATCCGTAGGGTGTAATGTAAAGTGTTGTTTTGATAAATGGCCAAAATAAATGGAAAATTACATCCTCTCAAAATCAACCTTCATTTAAAGAGAAAATGTGAAAATGGAAGTGTTGGAAGAGAGAACAGCACCAATAAACGGCCAATTAAAGGAACTGAGAGATTCTTTGATCACTTTATGTACTTTGGAATCAACAGTCGTATAGGGCAGCTCGCTATATGGTTCTGCCTATCAATTCTCGTGTGTCTTCCAATAGTTTCTTTGTTTTCCGTGTATTGGAAAAAGGTGTGGCTACCTTAATACATTCTTCGGACATCTTTGTTTTCCAGTCTTCCTTTATCGCTTTGATGACAGCTTTGGCCAATTGCTCACTGAAAAATTCAATGTCATCACTTTCAGGCACCAAATACCCAACATCATTGGTCATAAAATCCTTTGGGCCACCGGAATCAGCACCTACTACAGGAACACCGCATGCAAGACATTCGATTAACACCATCCCAAAAGGTTCAGCTTTGGATGGAAATGTACAAACACTTGCGGCTGCAAATAACTTAGCTAGCTCAGGTTGTAATAGTGGCCCAACAAAACAGGTATTCTTGTTTCCAAGACTTTCGTTTAAATTCTGCAACTCAATGTTGTATTCTTTTTTCTGTTTCCCCACGATCAACGTCAGAAGCTCATCTCCGAACTCCGCCTCCCAAATACTGGCGGCACGTAAAACGGCATCAATTCGTTTCCACCCTACAAATTGCCCCACAAAAACAACCATATGCTTGTAATCTGTTCTTAAATCATAGGATTTATCCTTGGTCAAACCAAGGTGTCTCAAATTGGCCTCCTTTAAAACATCCTTTAATTTCATATGTGGACGAGGAAAAAAACAACTATTGAAACCAGGATTTGCCAAAATAAACCTTTCCTTATCGAATTGTGGAAATAAATCTGAAAACACGTCCATATTCTCCTCGGATATGGCGTAGGCAAGATTTGCATTTCCAGATTTACTACAATCGTCAAAAACACCCAATTCCGTCAATTGTTTGTGAAATGAGGATGGCCATTTCCTGTCCGAAGGTGCCAGCTCACCAGATTCAATCAGAGAGGCTTCCCGCAATTCGTTAACCATCATTATCATTGCTGTACCATGTAAAAAGATAACAATGGGCGGAACCGAATAGCCATTTGCAGCTCTTCTTTCCATTACCTTTTTCGCGATGATACTATTAATGCAGGTATGATGGGCAATAAAGAGCTTAATCTCTGAACCCGCTTCCAAAGTGTTTTCAACTTCCAACATATAGTCATATACCATCTTTTCATGATCGGAAATGAATTTATTCACATATTCATTACTTACTCCTGCCCATCGGTGCCCGTCAGGATGGCTATATTCCGGTACCTCAGAGTCCATTTCGTAGATTCTCACATCCTTCCTATTTAGGTCTTTATTCTTTTGTCTGGCAAATCCGGAAGGAAATATGGAATAGCTGGCCACACCATCCATGGCATTAAATACCTCATGCTGTGCCTCGTGTAATATTCCAGATCCGGAGGTAGCCTCCAACTGGTCTTGCCAGGGATAGGATCCAAGTTGAAAAATCAGATAATTACTGGTAGGCTCGATTCCATTTTTTGCAATAGTTTGATTTTTGGAAGGCAAATTCATAAGGTTCGGTTTTTTTGTATTAATTGTTTCTTTGAGAGATTAACAAATAGAACGGTTAAATATATATTTTCTACCCCTTAAATGGCAATTTTACTAAGATACAACGTAACATCTGGAGAAAAAAAAAGAAATGAAACCAAAACGAATGTGAGCTAATCGATGTAGGTCATTTCTTTGAATAACGGCATCCGCTCCAGGCTTTTCTGCGCAAACCGTGATGCTAAAATTTCTTGTTGCTCTTTTATTGAAAATTTTTGCCTCTTTTTGGGAAAGTACCCTATGCAATAGGAGCGGTGGAATAATCGGGAAACCATAACATGCAATCATAACGAAGCTCACAAAACATTAGAAAGAACCCTATCACAAAACAACATGGGCCATTTGGCGATTGGCGGAATCATATTTATAGCAAGTTATTTAAAAAGAAAAAAGGTGGTTTAAATATGAAAAAATATCAATTGGCTTTAGGGAACTCGACTAAGGTTTTTCATAGGAACTTTTGTTGGCTACTGGTTTAGTTGTAGAAAAGAATACACCCTGTATTAATCAACCCAGCCTTTATAGGAGAGTTTCCTATCCTTAAAATTGCCTTTAATTTCCAATTCCCCATTAATTCCTTGATCAAATACCATATGACCCTCTACTTCTCCACTAACCTTCGAATGCGCTACATAGCTAAACTTCCCTGACGCTGGAGTTTCATTTATTTTACCCTCAAAAGTTCCGTATGCAATCCACTCTTCCTTATAAGTTCCCGGGGGAACTCCGCATGGTCCATAAACCAATATTCTATAATCAATTTCGAAGGTTCCTGACAAAGTACCGGTTACCGAATAGGTCTGTACTAAATCCACAATGCAATTCTTCCCCGCTCCCACTCGAATAGGGGGATTTACCGGTTTACCTTTCGGTACCAGGGTTCCTGAAGCAATACTATCAGTTTCAGCTTTTAATATTACAAAAGTCAATTCTTCAGCAGAATTCACATCTGCCAATAGTGCGACATCAATATTTTGATACACCTGGGTCCCGGGAAAAATGAATGACCCCATTAATGTTAAAGTTGCAATAATCCAAGATAAACTAAACATGGTTATTTTTTTCGATATTGTTTATTTATTAAGAGTTCGGCTATGGTTAGTTCGTCATTTATTGTAACCTACGTTCCGGTTGGGCACTAAAATCCGTATTAATATGGCGATTGCCCTTGGTCGGTTTAGTTGAACTATTATCCAAGTTCAGCCATTTTTTTACCTATATGTTCCATTACTTCACTAAACTCCTTCTCAGGACTAAAGTCGATTATTTTCACATCTTCTTCAACAATGGCAGTATGTCCTGCCGGCCAATAAAAAACATCACCTGTTTTGACAATTTCTTCAGATTTATCATCATATATCAGGCGTATTGCACCCTCAACAATGTAGCCCCAATGCGGACAATGGCAGCTATTATTTTTTAGTCCTTGGAGCAAGGGTGTAAAG
>JAAETN010000148.1 GCA_024228355.1 Maribacter sp.
ATCAAAATTCCAAAATAACGGATAATATCATTACCCGTGGCTGGGCTGATCCGCAAAACCATAAGTCATTGATCAAGAGTTCCCCATTAAAACCGGGTAAGTATTATGAAATATCTTTTGATTTAATGCCGGACGATCAGATTATTCCAAAAGGACAACAAATTGGATTGATGATTTTCTCCAGTGATCAGGAATTTACCTTATGGCCAAAACCTGGCACTGAATTGACCATTGATTTAGATGGGACATCCCTGTCTCTTCCTATTGTAGGAGGTGCAGCTATAATCAGTAACGCAATAAAAAAGTAATAAAGTGAAATTGTGAGAGAGGACCTAGGTCCTCTTTCGCTATTCTTACTCCTTCAAATACTCCATCACATTCTTTTCAATGCGTTCTTGAATGTTTGCAATATCTGCCTTAACAAAGGTTTCCCCGGTAATATTTTCGTAGAGCTCAATATAACGGTCCGAAACGGTTTCAATGTACGCATCGGTCATTTCAGGTAAAATCTGGCCTTCCAATCCTTGGAAACCATTACTGATCAGCCATTGTCGAACAAACTCCTTGGAAAGCTGCTTTTGGGCTTCTCCCCGATCCTGGCGTTCTTGGTACCCGTCAGCATAAAAATACCGGGAAGAGTCAGGAGTATGGATTTCATCAATCAACACAATCTTACCATCCTTTGTCTTTCCAAATTCATATTTGGTATCCACCAAAATCAATCCACGTCCTGCTGCTATTTCTGTTCCCCTTTCAAATAAGGCCTTAGTATATTTTTCTAGGACTGAATAGTCTGCTTCGGAGACGATTCCTCTTTTGATAATATCCTCTCGGGAAATATCCTCATCATGATCACCCGCTTCGGCTTTTGTAGCTGGTGTAATAATAGGTTCTGGAAATTTGTCATTTTCTTTCATGCCCTCTGGCATGGGAACTCCGCAGATCATTCTCTTACCCGCCTGATATTCACGGGCTGCATGACCGGATAAATATCCACGTATGACCATTTCAACTTTGAAAGGTACGCAGGCATGGCCTACGGCTACATTTGGGTCAGGCGTTGCCAGTAACCAATTGGGAACTATATCCTTGGTATCAGCCATCATTTTTGTAGCTATCTGGTTCAGCATCTGCCCTTTATAAGGAATCCCCTTCGGCATGACCACATCAAAAGCCGATAGCCTATCTGTGGCAATCATCACCAAAATATCATCTTGAAGGCTGTAAACCTCCCTAACTTTACCTTTATAAACACTTTTTTGACCTGGAAAATTGAAATCTGTATTCGTAATTGTGTTCGCCATTTGGTAATCTTAATTTTGATGTTCTATATTCCTATAGGCATCAATGACTTTCTTGACCAATTTATGCCTAATAACATCCTTGTCATCCAAATAGATCATTTCTATCCCATCGACATTCCCAAGAATCAATAATGCCTCTTTTAGGCCAGAAATCACCCTTCTGGGCAAATCTATCTGTCCCGGATCACCAGTAATCAAGAATTTTGCATTTTTGCCCATTCGGGTAAGGAACATTTTCATCTGCGCATGGGTGGTATTTTGCGCTTCGTCCAGAATGACAAAAGCATTGTCCAAGGTTCTACCCCGCATAAACGCCATGGGAGCTATCTGTATTGTACCATTTTCTATTAAGTGAGCTAATTTTTCTGTGGGTATCATGTCTCTCAATGCATCATATAGGGGCTGCATGTAGGGATCGAGTTTTTCCTTTAAGTCACCAGGTAAAAACCCTAGGTTTTCTCCTGCTTCAACAGCGGGTCTTGTTAAAATAATACGCTTTACCTGCTTCTCTTTCAGTGCCTTAACAGCTAGGGCAACACCTGTATATGTCTTACCTGTACCGGCTGGACCAATGGCAAAGACCATATCATTTTTAGAGGAAGCATCAACCAACCTACGTTGGTTTACGGTTTGGGCTTTTATTAATCTGCCATTTACACCGTGCAACAAGACCTCCCCACTTTTTTCGGGAGAATCGTAATCTTCTTTTCCGTTACTGGTCAACACTCTTTCAATAGTATTTTCATCAAGTTTGTTATACTTCGCAAAATGCTGTGTAAGCATATCGAATCGCTTATCAAATTCCTCTAAAAGTTCTTCATCCCCGTATACTTTGATTTTATTTCCTCGCGCAACAATTTTAAGCTTTGGGAAATATTTTTTTATGATGTCAATGTTTTCGTTTCCTTGTCCAAAAAATTCCCTTGGACTAATTTCGATAAGTTCTAGAATAAGTTCGTTCAAATAAATCGGGTTATTTAATTAAAGCCTGAAATAATAATTTCGTCTGGCTATTTTTTTGTTAATTTTGTCTTAGAACTTAATTTGTGTCTTTACATTTGCTGTAAAATTGTCTTATTGCCCTCTATTATTGTCTTTTTCTCCCAACTTAGCTACAGCTATGCTGCTCAAAAAAGCCTTCAATAGAGCACAAAATACCGATTTTTCGCTATAATCCAACGAAACAATTTAAGTTCAACAAACTTAAGTAAAATTTCAGTTTGGCGAACCAAAAACATATCAACATTGCTGCATGGCAATAATTACATTAACTACCGATTTTGGACTTAAAGACCATTTTGTAGGTGCTTTAAAGGGTGCTATTTACAGTGAGCTATCCGACGCCAGAATTGTTGATATTTCCCATAACATAAGTCCGTTCAATATTCAGGAATGCGCTTATATTCTCAAAAACTCCTATAAAAATTTTCCTGAAGGTACTATTCATATTGTTGGGGTCGATTCTGAAGTAACACCTGAGAATCAACACATTGTTATTTTAGTCGATGGGCACTATTTCATCACAGCAAACAATGGGGTGATTGGATTGATCATCTCTGAAATAAAACCAGAAAAGGTAATTGAAATAAACCTGCCAAATGCTATAAACGGCTCTTTTCCCGTTATGGATGTTTTTGTCAAGGTCGCCTGCCATATTGTAAGAGGAGGAACATTGGAAGTTGTTGGTAAGTCATTTAACGAATTAAAGGATTTACGGGATTTTTCACCTAGAATTACTGATGATGGGAAAAAAATAGTGGGAAGCATAATCTACATTGATAATTACGGAAACGTAGTGACCAACATACAGAAAAGCCTATTCGAAGCCTATCGGAAAGGACGTTCGTTCGAGTTGCATGCGAGAACTAGTCTAATTACCAGTATACTTAATAATTATAGCGAAATCGTTAATTACGATTTGGAGAGAAGCAAAAGAAAAGGGGCTGGGGATTTATTGGCTCTTTTCAACTCTTCAGACTATATAGAACTCGCTATTTATAAAAGTAATTTGAAAACTGTTGGTGGGGCCTCTACCCTGCTAGGGCTTGATTATCGGGATACCGTGACCATTAACTTTAATTAGATGTTGATTAGAATCGTAAAATTGACCTTTACATCTGAGAATATTCTCAAATTTGAACAGGTATTCAAAGAAACAAAACAATTTATTCAGGATTTTGATGGTTGTATTTCTCTTGAGTTATTGCAGGACAAGACCAACCCCAATATTTTTTTCACTTACAGTCAGTGGGTTAGCGAAGAGCATCTGAACAACTACCGAAACTCTGATTTCTTCACTAAGGTTTGGAGCAATACCAAAGAATTATTTGAAGCCAAGCCGGAAGCTTGGAGTGTGCATAAAAAACAGACTTTGGACTAATCAATCGTAAAGGTTTCATGGTGACACTCCTTGGAAGAAGAAGAAATCTAAGTTGCACTTATAAACATTAGTATGTCCTAAATAGCAATGTCAGCTTTAATTATATATTTTTAATTTGACTTGCTTTTGACATTTAATCAGCTTTTATGGGCATTTCGAGGGTTAAATTCCTAAAGTAATCAGATATATTCCCGTTATTTTTATGTCCTACTAAGACCATCTGAGTGTTGATAAGTTTGTTTCCTTAAAAAGGACATTTAAAATATCTTTGTTTGATTGTGGATTATTTGGTTTAAATCTATTTCAGGTCCATAAGCTCAACAGACCAAACGAGTAAGAAGTAATTCAGAAAAAAGAATAACGAATGAAATTTATAGTATCTAGTACTTATTTACTTAAACAATTACAAGTTTTAGGAGGAGTTATCAATAATAGCAATACCCTGCCAATCCTTGATAATTTCCTTTTTAACCTAAAACAAAACGAATTAACGGTTTCGGCCTCTGATTTGGAAACGACAATGAGTTCTGTTCTCGAGGTTGATTCTGATAATGAGGGTACAATTGCCGTACCTGCTAAATTGTTGCTAGAGACTTTAAAAACATTCCCAGAACAACCATTGACTTTCGTTGTTGAAGACAACAACACCGTTGAGATTAGTTCTAATCACGGTAAGTATGCTTTGGCTTATGCGGATGGCGCAGAATTTCCGAAAGCTGTTGAACTGGCCAATCCCAGTTCAACAACAATTCTTGGTGATATTCTGGCTACGGCTATAAATAAAACCATCTTTGCAGCTGGCAATGATGATTTAAGACCTGTAATGAGTGGGGTATTCTTTCAGTTCTCACCTGAGAACCTGACATTTGTGGCCACTGATGCACATAAATTGGTTAAATACCAAAGAGCAGATGTAACGGCCTCACAAGTGGCAGAATTCATTATGCCTAAAAAACCATTGAATTTATTGAAAGGGATTTTAGCAGGTAGCGAATCTGAAGTAGTTATTGAGTACAATGATAGCAATGCAAAATTCAGTTTTGAGAATACTGAGCTGATCTGTAGGCTTATTGATGGTAAATATCCTAATTACGAAGCGGTTATTCCAAAAGAGAATCCCAATAAGCTTTCGATCTCGAGAAACCAATTTTTGAGTTCTGTAAGGCGTGTTTCTATTTTCTCGAACAAGACGACCCATCAGATTCGTTTGAAAATTGCCGGGGCTGAATTGAATATTTCAGCCGAGGATATTGATTATAGCAATAAGGCCGAAGAACGTTTGACCTGTTCATACCAGGGTGACGATATGCAAATTGGCTTTAATTCAAGATTTTTGACTGAAATGCTGAATAATTTGAATTCTGATGAAGTCTCACTCGAGATGAGCCTACCCAACAGAGCCGGGATCCTAACACCCACTGACGGATTGGATGAAGGTGAAAATGTCACCATGCTCGTAATGCCTGTAATGTTGAATAATTAGAAATAAACCAATCTAAATAGAAAAAGACCACCAATTGGTGGTCTTTTTTGTATGTCAAAAGTCGTTCTAGGATATAAAACGTATGGTGCCAAAATAACTTGGGGGCTCCCCGTTGCTTGCCTTGACAGCATTCACTATGGGCATGACCAACGATAGAATGCCAGCGAATATTAAAAGTAATATTCCAAATCCTAGTAGTAATATAGCCGGTATTCCAATTATTACATATAGTATTAGACTTAGCTGTAAATTAATGATTGATTTACCATGTTCGTTCATGCCTATGACCGAATCCCTACTAGTGAGCCATAGAATTAGGGGAACGATAAGCCCGCCAAAGCCTGTAACGTAATCCAAATATTGGGTAAGATGGGTTACGACCAGTAACTGCCGGTCTTCGCGCATTGCGATATGTTGATTTACTATTTCCATTTTTTTGATTGATTTATGATGAATAACTATAAATATGACGCAAAAATGCAGATTATGTTACATAAATTGGAGCAACAATTACTTTTTCCGCTTTAGTTTTGCCAACTTTGCCTTATCCTTTACAATAGTGGATTTTAACTTTTCAACTTTCGCATTCATCTTTTCTATATCAGAAGGTGATAGTTTTGCTTTTTCTTTTCCTTTGGTCAACTTTTGTTGAATACTGGCTATCTTTTTTTCATTTTTGAAGACAGCCTTTTGTTTTGATCCAATAGCTTTTGACAGTTTTTCTTCTTGTTTCCGTTCTTTTTCTTCTTTCTTAAGTGCTTTCTCGGCTTTCGCTGCTTTCTTTTCTTGCTTTTCTACCTTTTTGATTACCTTCTTTTGCTCTTTCACCTCCTCCCGGCCTATAGCTGGAGTATTATGGTCTTCAGATTGAGCAGACGATAAATTAATTGTAAAAGCAAATAGGAAGGTAAGAAGTAATAATCGATTCATTTATTAAATTTAAATAGTTAATGGTCAATTGAATATATAAAATTATTTCAATTTAAAGCACAAAAACAGTTTTATTCGAGCATTCAACCAGAGTGTTACATAGTACGGATTTACCTATTTTTGTCTACAAATCGAATCTATGGTTCTATCGGACACAATTGTTGCATTAGCCACACCTTCAGGTGCCGGCGCCATTGCCGTTATTCGTATTTCTGGAAAAGAAGCCATTACGATTGCGAATTCGATTTTCAAATCGGTACATGCTAAGGATTTGACCAAGCAAAAAAGCCACACCATTCTTTTAGGTCATATCACAGATAGCGCTCGAACATTGGATGAAGTTCTGCTTTCTGTATTCAAGGATCCCCACTCCTACACAGGCGAAGATGTTATCGAGATTTCCTGCCACGGTTCGCCATACATTCAACAACAAATAATTCAATTACTTCTTAGAAAGGGATGTCGAATGGCGGATGCGGGTGAATTTACCCTTCGTGCTTTTTTGCATGGAAAACTTGATTTGAGCCAGGCTGAAGCAGTTGCTGATCTCATCTCAAGTGAGAATGAGGCAACGCACCAAATCGCAATGCAACAGATGCGTGGCGGTTTTAGCAATGAGATTAAAATGTTACGTGAGGAACTATTGAATTTTGCCTCACTCATTGAGTTGGAGTTGGATTTTTTCGAAGAGGATGTTGAATTTGCAGATAGGGCCAAATTCAAGGAGCTTTTAAACCGCATTCAAGAGGTTCTGAAAAGACTTGTAGATTCTTTTGCCGTCGGTAATGTAATTAAAAATGGAATACCTGTAGCCATCGTGGGGGAACCCAATGTAGGTAAGTCCACACTTCTCAATGCCTTTTTGAATGAGGAAAGGGCCATTGTTTCGGAAATCGCGGGTACAACAAGGGATGCTATTGAAGACGAATTGAACATTGGGGGTATTGGTTTTAGGTTTATAGATACCGCTGGTATTAGGGACACAGAGGATGTCGTTGAAAACATAGGAATTAAAAAGACCTTTGAAAAAATTTCACAAGCACAAGTTGTACTATTTATCCATAGCGCCGAAGAATTCCGGATGGCCGAGGTCAATTTAAAAAGCTTACAACTCGAAGTTGGTAAGATAGCTTCGAAATATCCCGATAAGCCTTTGGTAATCTTAGTAAATAAGACAGATATCCTAAGCCCTAAAGAAAGAACAAATCTCAAAAATATGCTCACTAATGTCGAGGGCTCGGCTTTTCAATTGATTTCGGCAAAAACAGGCGAGGGTGTTGAAGCCGTTAAGAATTTACTCTTAAACTTTGTGAATACAGGTGCGCTTCGAAATAATGAGACCATTGTTACTAATACCCGTCACTATGATGCGTTATTGAAGGCCTTGGAAGAGGTGCAAAAAGTACAGTCTGGACTGGATAATTCTATTTCCGGGGACTTATTGGCCATAGATATTAGACAAGCATTATACCATTTTGGGGAGATTACTGGTGAAATCTCCTCGGATGACCTGCTTGGTAACATCTTTGCCAACTTTTGTATCGGCAAATAAAATACCATTGCAGATGTAAAGCATTTAATTCACTATTCCAAAAGTGGATTTTAACCTGGAACTATTAATCTGATGCTAATTTACTTTCCTCAATAGTTACTATCGACCAATTATCCGTCTTAATTAAAGGACATATTCAAGAGTAAAAAAAAGCACTCTTTAAATGTTTCTTTTTAGAGGCCACCGCTGTTGGAAGCTTACTTTATGTTTCATTTATAGAATGCTATGGTTAATATTACGCCTAAATGATGAAAGTTAAAAGATTATCCTTTCAGGTGATTGAAAAAATCGACAAAAGTATAATAATAGGTGATTTGGTAGCGAAGTAAGAGTTACTAAAACCAAAGTAAAAATTAGGCAAAATTAATATCAAAAAAACTGGGATGCTTTTAATCATTTTTTTGTAACTGAAAGTTGTTCAATCAATCACACCAATCCGGTGAATCCTAAAAAAGCCAAAGACAACAATCCTGCTACCAATAGATTAATAGGTACTCCCTTCATGCCTTTGGGTATATTGGCCAATTCCAAATGTTCGCGAATGCTCGCAAAAACGATCAGGGCCAAAGCAAAACCTATAGAGTTCGCTATCGCAAAGAAAACGGCCTTTAGCAGGCTTCCATTTTCCAATCCCAATGCTAAAATAGCGACACCCAAGACAGCACAATTCGTAGTGATCAATGGCAAAAAGACCCCTAGTGCCTGATATAAGGCTGGACTTACTTTCTTTAAAATAATCTCTACCATCTGTACCAAAGAGGCAATTACCAGAATAAAGGTTATGGTACGTAAATAGTCCATCCCAGAAGGCACCAATACAAATTCATGCAATAAATAAGTGGCTAATGTTGCAATGGTCATAACAAAAAGAACTGCACCGGACATGCCCACAGAAGTAGAGACTTTATTGGAAACCCCTAAAAACGGACATATACCCAAAAATTGCGAGAGCACAATATTGTTGACAAAAACGGCAGCTATAAGAATTATAATATATTCCATTTTTAACTTGTTTTGGTAGAAATTCTATTGAACGCCAAGGTGAGATAAGCCAGTGCGATAAACGCCCCGGGAGGTAAAATAAAAAGTATCATGGTATTGGCATCCTCTGATACAAAACGCAGGTCAAATATGCTTCCACTTCCTAAAATTTCCCTTGCAGCTCCCAAAAGTGTGAGTGCTATGGTAAAACCAATACCCATTCCCAAGGCATCAATAATAGAGGAAATCAAGTTATTTTTGGAAGCAAAGGCCTCTGCCCTACCCAATATCAAACAGTTCACAACAATCAAAGGAATGAATATTCCCAATTGTTCGAACAAAAAGGGTATATACGCTTCCAAGACCATTTCAACAATGGTCACGAAGGAAGCTATGATAATAATAAAGGCAGGAATCCTAACTTTTGCAGGAATTTGGGACTTGATCAAAGAAACCACTATGTTCGACATTAGCAATACAAAAAGTGTTGCTATCCCCATTCCCAAACCATTGAATGCCGATGAGGTAACCCCAAGGGTTGGGCACATACCCAATAACATGACGAAAACGGGATTATCCTTGATTATGCCTTTTAGAAAATTTTGCTTTTGATTCAATTTCTCGGCCATAGTTTTTATTTCTTTAATTTTTTTGAGGCTTGGCATGCTCTATTAACACATCGTAAGCCATCTGTGCGGCTTCGCCAAAGGCCCTGGTGGTAATGGTAGCTCCGGTAAGGGCATCAACATCGCCACCATCCTTGGTGGTCTTTAAATTGTATGTTGAAGGATCCTTATCCCTGAATTGTTTTATGAATTTATCATCTTTCATTTTAGTTCCAAGTCCTGGCGTTTCCTTTTGTTCCAGAACAACGATATTTTTGATAGTTCCGTTAGGTTTGAAGCCAACCATGATTTTGACCAGACCACTGAATCCTTTTTCCGAAGAACCAATAACAGCCGTGCCTGCAAGCCTATCCTTTAAATAGGCCGTGTAGATTTCGATACTGTCCTTGGCCTTATCAGACGCTATTTTACGCATATCTTCTACTGGGTTGTTATCGAACGTGGGTAATACTTCTTTAAGAGCATTTACCTTGCGCTCCAGTTTTGCTTTTGCCTTAGGGCCTTTGGTCAAATCGTTAACATACCCCAAGGATAATCCGGCAACCAGCGTAATCACAAAAAGTGCCAATATCATATTCAGGAAGGTGGATTTCTTTTTGCTCATATCTATATCATTTTCGATTTGATCTTATTCCCAAATCGTCTCGGTTTAAAATAGGTATTGATAAGGGGAACAAATGCATTCATTATTAAAATAGCAAAAGAAACTCCCTCTGGGTATGCCCCAAATAATCTAATGACAACCGTAATGATTCCAATGCCCACTGCAAAGACCACCATACCTTTTTTGGTCATAGGGCTGGTAACCAAATCGGTCGCCATATAAAAGGCCCCAAGAATAGCGCCTCCCGACAAAATGTGAATCATAGGATTCGCAAAGTGTTCCGGGTCAATAAACCAGAAAATTCCCGTGAAAATGGCCATTGCGACCAACATAACGACAGGAATATGCCAAGTAATCACTTTTCTGACAATCAAAAAGATGCCACCTATTAGGAGCGCCAAAGCCGACATTTCGCCCACAGATCCCCCAGTAAAACCTAGTAACAAATCAATGTTAGATGGAATTTTCGCACTTATCTCGGTCATTGTACCTCCATACAGCAACTCTTCCTTTATAATACCTAATGGCGTTGCACCCGTTACAGCATCTGCCAATGTTGTATTGTTTTCGATAGGCGTCGGCCACATAGTCATCTGTACGGGAAAGGATACCAATAAAAAAACCCGCCCCACAAGGGCCGGGTTGAATATGTTATATCCTAAACCCCCAAATGACAATTTAGCCACTCCAATGGCAATAAAACTTCCGATGACAACCATCCAGATCGGTAAGCTGGAAGGCAGGTTGAATGCCAATAAAACACCCGTGATAAGGGCCGAACCATCGGTTATGGTAATTTCGGTTTTCAAAAGAAACTTTTGAATAACATATTCAAACAACAAGCACGAAATCACCGCTACTGAAGTAACGATTAGGGCACCAAGGCCAAATACGTAAATAGATACTAAAAATGCAGGAATCAATGCTATGAGCACATCATACATTAATTTCTTCGACGTTCTATCGGAATGAACGTGTGGCGAAGCCGATATAACAACAGTTTGGTCTGACATTCTAGTTCTTTGATATTTCCATTTTCTTTACAATACTCTTTCCAAATCTTATATAGTCCAATAAAGGTCTGTGTGAGGGACATACATAACTACAGGAGCCACACTCGATACAGGTCATTACATCTTCATTTCTGGCCCGTTCGTATAGGCCTTTTTCACTTAAGTTCATTA
>JAAETN010000149.1 GCA_024228355.1 Maribacter sp.
GAATAAAAAACATAGCCAGCAAGCCAAAAATAATCACAATTGTCGCAATCCATTTTGAATTCATAAAAAAACACCTCTTTTAAAACAAATTATTTGAAATATATTACCATTTAAAACAAAGTCTATTAAAATCTAAACTATAACAGGAGTTCAGGAAGAGACAGCTTTACCTTTTATTGCCCGCCCTAAAGCCCGGCCGCAGCAGAAATTATTTCTAAAAATGAATTTGGCTCTAAGCTAGCCCCCCCTACCAACGCGCCATCAATTTCAGGTTGCCCCAGAAGGTCCTTCGCGTTTTTAGGGTTGACACTACCACCATACTGTATTCTAATATTTTTGGCCGTGTCATTGTCATATTCACTCTCAATCGCACTTCTAATAAACGCATGCACTTCATTGGCCTGCTCTGGACTTGCTGTTTTCCCTGTGCCTATTGCCCAGACAGGTTCATATGCAATTGTTAATTCTTTTACCTGTTCAGCTGTCAAGCTTTCCAGTCCACAAGATAGTTGACTCCCTACAATATCATTGGTCCTATCAGCATCTCTTTCTTCCTGCTTCTCACCAACACAAAAGATAGGGCTCAAACCATATGACAACGCAGCTTTTATCTTTAGATTGATAATTGAATTTGTTTCATGGAAGATTATTCTGCGTTCTGAATGTCCTATTATCACATGAGTACAACCAACGTCCCTTAGCATTGGCCCTGAAACTTCACCGGTGAACGCCCCACTATTTTCATTATTCATGTCCTGTGCACCGACAACAACATTGCTGCCATTAAGAATCCCACATATATCATTCAAAAAAACATATGAAGGAAAAACACCAACGTCTACAACATCAGAGTTAGCCAAAGTGCCACAGATCTTTGTTGCGAGATCTCTCGCTTCATCCAAAGTCAAATTCATCTTCCAATTACCAGCTATAAATTGTTTGTTCATCTCTTCACAGTATCAACGGGAAAGGAACCCAATAATTTCATATCAATACATTTTTTACCTACATCTTTAAGCGCACCCTTAACCTTTTCATCAAATGCGTGACCAGCAAAATCAATAAAAAAACAATAATCCCAAGCTTTTTTCCTTGTCGGAAGCGGCTCTATATCCGCCAGGTTTATTTTATGCTTCTTGAATGGTTCCAATATCTTAAATAGTGCACCAGCTTCGTTTTTAGTATGGCACATTATGGCTGTTTTATCATTACCGGTCCGAGCTGAAAATTCACGGCTCAAAACAAAAAATCTCGTGATGTTATTAGCATAATCTTCAATATTACGTCTCAAGATTTTCAAATTATATAGCCGAGCAACTTCTGAATGGGCTATTGCAGCTGAATTCTTTCCCTTCGACGCGATCTTAGCGGCTTCAGTCGTACTGCCAACGTCCAACAGATCAACTTTTTCAAAATTATTAGTTAGCCATAACTTGCATTGAGAAAGCGCCTGAGGTTTAGAATATATTTTTTTTATTTCACTTTTTTTGCAATTTGCCATCAAATTGTGATGCACAGGCATAATAATCTCAGCGCATATCTTCACATCACACTCGATGAACATATTCAATGTTTCTCTAATTCCGCCCTCAGTTGTATTTTCTACAGGAACGATTCCATAGTCAGCCCGTTCACTTGAAACTTCCTTGAAAACCGAATCGATCCCATTTAGTGGTGTATACTCATCAGAAGAACCAAATTTTTCCTTTGCGGCAAAGTAGCTGAAGGTACCTTCTGGCCCCAAATACGCAACCTTTACTGGTCTCTCCAGCATTATAGAACCGGCCATCAGTTCCCTATATATAGCAAAAAGGCACTTATTACCAAGAGGCCCTTTGTTTCTTTCTGAAATTTTATCGAATACCTGTTTTTCTCTATCAGGTGCATAAATTTGTGCATTTGTTCGGTTTTTTATTGCCCCGATTTCTTTAACAACATTTGCCCTCTCATTTAAAAGCTCAATAATTTTTGAATCTATAGTGTCAATTTTCCCTCTTAATTTTTTAAAATTCATATGTCAATATTTTTCTCGATGAAACGCATAAATGCATATAAGCTCAGTAGGTTATAGAATATTACAGACCTTAAAAATATAACAGAACCGTCACATACTGTCAACAAAATAACAATTCGACAATTAATGATGTATAGCTATTTTAATTGTTGACTGTTCTGAAAAACTGGATAAAATGGAAAGTTAATAATAGTAAAGCGGTTTCCCTCACACCAATAGTTAATCGTTGTCGGTTAAAGGCTTAATCATTAACTCACAACGTGAATATCATTATACCTGTACTTGCTTGGACGAACGATTACTAATCCAAGCAATCCAAATGCAGTTTCCGTAGTGTTATCCTTATTAGCGTTGTAGTATTTTCAAAGTCAAATTAATAATACTTTGTGAATATTTTGTATAGTAATGATTTATAACAAAAAACAATATAAATAAATAGGTGTAAGATATGGCAAATGAACCAGTTACAATGTCCAGACAAAGGCTAGGCATTTTTGTTGATGTACAAAATATGTTCTATTCGGCAAAATTGCTACACCAATCAAAAATAGACTACAGCAAACTGTTACAAGAAGCAGTGGCAAATAGAGAATTGATAAGAGCTGTAGCATATGCGGTACATAAGCCCGACGTAGATCAATCAGGTTTTACTGACGCACTTCAACGATTAGGTTATGAAATTAAAACTAAAGAATTGCGTTTAAGGCCTGATGGGACCGCCAAGGGTGATTGGGACATGGGGATTGCAATAGATACTATTGCAATAGCACCAAAACTTGATACAATAGTACTTGTTTCCGGGGATGGTGACTTTGTACCACTTTTAGAGATGTTAAAGTCACAGGGCTGCCGTGTTGAGGTAGTATCCTTTCGTAAAAGTACAGCCGTTGAATTAATCGAAGCGTCAACTAAATATACGGCGATAGAGGAATCTATGTTATTTAAGGAAAAAAAATTCGTAAAAAATGACACTAAAAGCTGACAACCAAGAATTGAAGGATAAACTGATAGAATGTCAAAACAGAATTGATTATTCTTTTGATAACATTAAATTACTAGAAAACGCGCTTACACATACATCCTTTAAAACTCCTTATAACCCCAGTAATGAAAGGCTAGAGTTTCTAGGTGATGCAATCCTTGGGATGGTAATATCTGAGTATTTGTTTAAGAAGTTTCCCGACTATTCTGAAGGAAAGTTGACAAAAATCAAATCAGTAGTTGTTAGTCGCGTGACACTTGCTAAAATTGGAACTGAAATGGATTTGAAGAAATTCATCTCTGTGGGAAAAGGGTTAATGGTAACCCGTTCATTTCCAAAATCACTTATAGCAAATCTCTTTGAAGCCATCATTGCCGCAATTTATTTGGATAGCAGCTTTAAGACGGCTTATGATTTTACCCTTAGATGCCTTAAGGATGAAATTGACATTGTTTGTAACAATAAGCACGAAAAGAATTACAAATCTATACTTCAGCATTTTTGTCAAAGACAGAAAGGGCACATACCCAGATACAAGATAATTAAACAAAGCGGTCCTGATCACGATAAAACTTTTGATGTGGTAACCGTAATTGACAAAGTTGAATATTGTACCGGATTAGGCAACAACAAGAAGGAAGCTGAACAAATAGCAGCTAGAAAAACATTAGAATTTCTTGCTGTAGACATAGAAACCATTTAAAAGGAATAAATATGAAAAAAGGAATAAACAAAAAAAAAGCAGTTAGTATATGCCCTTCAAGGGTTGCAAGGTCAAAATGCCCTAGCATAAAAAAGACAAGACGAATACGACGTGATTTGTTAAGACTTCAAAGGGATCCGTCTATCACTGAAAAAACGATTGAGAAACTACGTTTAAGGCTAAAACAGAAAAAAAACCAGGGTATAGCAATCGATTGTGAAGGATGCCCATTCAATATGCCTAAGGAAGTCGCACCCGCAATAGCAACATAAGAAGGTGTAGCCACTGCCAAGCTTGAAGTATCTAAATTAGGCCTTCGGCGACTTTTTTTAACCTCGAAAAGGCACTAATTTTTTTTCGTGTTATTTCGTGGTTTGTTTTGAATTTCCTCAAGATATGGGTAGTTACTGCAGCGAAGGAAATATAGCCTATAGTTTTTTTCTCGAATCCTTAAGTGCTAACGGCGTTGATTTTAGGTGAACAATTTACCAGTTTGCCTATTTCGTCCGTAACAGAAATAATTTCTTCTTTAGTTAACCGCGGTTTAAGCACCTCTGTCTCCTTACCTTCTTTTACGTTCAGAAGGACAAGAGACTCTTTGCCATTAGATTTGTGAGAAGATATTAGTTTCAGAATCTTCTTCCTCATCAAGTACAAAGAGAGTACATACCTGAAATTTATCCTCGATAAATCATTTTCATTCTCCAGTTTATTGAACAAATCGTAAAAAACATCTATATTTGCGTACATTTGTACTGTCTCAGGTTTTTTTGGTACTTTTGTCTTCCAGTATGAGAAGATA
>JAAETN010000150.1 GCA_024228355.1 Maribacter sp.
GGCATAAACTCCACATGCGTAAAACCCATTTCATTTACATACTTTACCAAATCTTCAGATAGCTCCTTATAAGAGAGGAAATCATTATTCTTATTCCGTTTCCATGATCCTAAATGCACTTCATAAACAGAATAGGGATTGTCCAAGCCATTCTTGGTTTCCCTTGTATCCATCCATTTTTTATCTTTCCAATTATAATCGGCCTCCCAAACTACTGAAGCCGTTTTTGGTGGATGCTCACAAAATTTTGCAAAAGGATCGGCCTTTTCTGTGACAATGCCAAAATTATTTGAATGTATATTGTATTTGTACAGTGTTCCTTTGCCTATTTCAGGAATAAATCCTTCCCAAATGCCACTTTCGTCCCATCGAACATTGAGTTGATGTTCGTGACTTTGCCATCCATTAAAATCCCCAACCACGGCGACAGAATTAGCCGTTGGGGCCCAAACCGCAAAATAGGTTCCTTTTACCCCATTGACCTTAATAGTATGGGATCCAAGCTTTTCATACAATTTAAAGTGTTTGCCTGATTTGAATAAGTTAATATCAAATTCGGAAAAAAGGGAGTGCGCAATAACTTTGGCCATACTTCTCTAATATTTTTTGCAAAACTAATCAACTTTGCCTAAAAGGCATGATAATAAAGAGTTTACTTTACTTCGCAAAGGATTTCTGTAAATAAAAATGTATAGTTGATAAAAGTGGAACGCTTTTTGAATGAATCTTCAAATAATAAACAAAGAAATTATTAAAACCACAGTTATGAGAAAAATCAGTATAGTACTCGGAGCACTTTTATCATTGTTTATAATTTCCTGTGAAGGCCCAATTGGCCCTCCTGGCTTTGATGGCTTTGATGGGCTTGACGGAAGGGATGGACAGGACGGAATCAATATATTAGGAACGGTCATTGATATTGAAGGTGATTTCGTTGCTGATGATTATAGCATCTTTTATGAATTTCCACAAACAGTAGAAGTTTTTGAAAGTGATGTAGTACTCGTTTACATTTTATGGGATCAAGTTGAAGACGGTAATGGCGACCCTGTAGATGTATGGAGATTGCTACCCCAAACCCGCCTTTTGGACCAAGGGATATTACAGTACAATTTTGATTTTACCTTTTTTGATGTAAATATTTTTTTAGACGCTGATTTTGATATGAGTACTCTGGCTGCAGGAGATACCGATGACCAAGTATTTAGAATTGCAATTTTACCGGCCGAATTGGCTGCTGGATCTAGATTGGATAGGTCAAATGTAAAAGCTGTAATGAGCACAATTGGCGTAACAGAAAAAGATGTACAAAAAGTAAAATTGAATTAATGTAATCACGATTATACTTAAACCCTGCTTTAATATGGCGGGGTTTTTTTCTTTTTATAATCTGAGCGACTTGATTAACAATATCTTAATGTTTTTCAACCCTTAAGAGTTTTATCTTTGAAAGGAATGTAATGTCTAATCGTCTAAGGTTGAAAACGAAAAATATGATCAAGAAAATAGTTTTAGTTCTCAGTATCGCTCTTGTTGGATGCAAAGGAAATTCGCAAGAAAAAGTGGCGCCAAAAAGCAAGTCGCCCCAAAAGGAAATTGCATATAAAGTAAATAAAACCGATGCCGAATGGCGCAAGGAACTTTCAGATCTACAATACTATATTCTAAGAAAGGCAGGGACCGAAACAGCTGGTACAAGTGAATTTTTAGATAACAAAAAGAAGGGGGTTTATGTATGTGCAGCATGTAAAACCGAACTTTTCAAAAGCGACTACAAGTATGATTCTGGTTCTGGTTGGCCTAGTTTTGATCGGGAAATCGTTGGTAATGTTGCTTATGACGTTGATTATGATATAGGCTATGAACGCACCGAGGAACATTGTGCAACCTGTGGTGGGCATTTGGGCCATGTTTTTAATGATGGCCCTAGTGAAACTACCGGTAAAAGACATTGCGTTAATGGTGCAGCCTTACAATTTGTTCCTGCTAAAAACAACTAATTTCACGCTTAAATTTAGATGGACTTTACCAAAAATTACCTGGATAGTGCCCTTTATGAATTCCGTCGTTATAAAACCATGGGCGACAAGACCTTTGCCCAATTATCTGAAGAAGATATTCTATGGAAATATCATGCTGAGGACAATAGCATTTCGCAAATCGTAAAACACCTAGCTGGCAATATGCTCAGTAGATGGACTAACTTCTTGACCGAGGATGGTGAAAAATCGTGGCGACATCGAGACAGTGAATTTGAAGACCCCTTTACTACAAAAACCAAAATGATAGCTGCATGGGAAAAAGGCTGGCAATGCCTTTTTGATGTGCTTGCTTCTTTGAATACGAAGAATTTCAATAGCCGTATCAAAATCCGTGATGAAGACCATACGATTTTAGAAGCGGTTAA
>JAAETN010000151.1 GCA_024228355.1 Maribacter sp.
ATGGTTTGCTGAAATATTCATAAACAAGTCTATTTTATGCCAACTTATTTCAGAACAGAACCTTTTAAAAAAAAGGCCCAAACATAGTCTGGGCCTTTTTGTAATGTATGTAACTGATATTAGAAATTCTTAATACAGTAATTGATCAATTCAACGCCTGGAGCAGGAGTGGTCGCCGCATAAGCTTCTTGTGATAAAATCACGTTACCATTGGCAGCAGTAATTGTAAATCCAATTTCTCCGTCCCAAGGACCAGAAGTAAATTGAATGGAAATCACCTCAGAACCTACAGGTACATTAAGCGTTTCTACAGAAGCAGTCGGATCAGCATCACCGCCATCTATCGCAAAGATATGCTCAGTTCCATCTAAAGTAACTGTCAAGAAAGCGCCGTTCCAAGTATCCCCATAGGCATCAATCATATCAAAAGTCCAATCACCTGTACTTGGAGGAGTCGGTGGGCAAACAATTGTTGCAGAGTATAAAAACGGTGAGCTAAAGTAAGATCCTGTCAATGTACCAGAGTTTTGGTCAAATGAGAATCTTCTACCGTCACTCAATACCAATTCAAAACGTACTCTAAACTGATCACCTCCATCAATGTCATCTTCGGCTACCCCAGTAGCACTTAATAGCGTTGGTAAAGTTACTTCGTAGCTAAATCTAGGTAAACCAAATTCGCCAATTGTAAACGTTGATTTAGAAATGTTCTCAACCAATGCATCAGAAGTGGTTGCTCCCTTACCATTATCTGGTGTTTGATCTCTAAAATGAGCGAATACATCAATAGATTCTATCAAGTTTCCATCATCCTCGCTTTGAACTTCTAATTCAACTCCGAAAAAACCATCGGCTACACCAATTGGTAGTTCATTTGAAGTAACATTAACAGTTCTTAAGATTGCACCTCTTGTGGTATTGGCAGTAACATCGTCAACAACAGCATCCCCTTCGTCACATGAGGTGAACATCAGCGATGTGAGTGCAAGAACGGTAAAAATTTTATAATTAATTTTCATCATTTTTCTTTTTTAGTTATTAATTCGCTGGTGGGAATGTAGGGCTTGCAGGATTATTATCCCAGAATACCTGTTCTGTTAGCGTTGTTTTTTGCGTCAAATTAGGGTTAGTAACAACCTCGTTTTGTGGTAACAGAAATGATCTTGGAAATGGTCCTGGATTTGGTTCCCAGTTAGGATTAACCGTATTTGGGTACCCCGTTTTTCTATAGTAATTGAATGCTTCGCTACCACCACCAAACAAGGCAATCCAATATTGTTCAGCAAAGATGTTTTCCTTATCATCCCCAGTAGCTGCATTGAAATCAGCAACAATACCATCAACATAAGTTGTTATATCCCCGGCAGTTGGTTCAAAAGATTTATCAGCATTACCATCCAAGGCTGCAAAAGTCTGTACTTTCGCAATTGATTTTTCCATAGCGGCTTGCATAAAGGTAGCCTTTTCAGCATCACTTGCAGCCATATCCGCTCTCCAAAAATCAATATAAGATGCCATTATAATGGGTTCAATACCGGCGCCACCACCACCTAAACCAAGGCCAACGACGTCAAAACCATTATCGTCAAAACGACCTCCGGCAGGATAAACACCAGCCGCGGTTCTCTGGAAGCCATCTGGAGGTGTACCTTCATCATTACCATGAGAGCGACCCCAATAACCATTGTCAACACTGCAATACGTGTATCCACCATCTATATAATGTTGTGGTGGCACTACCAATGAACAAGCTAATAATTCTTCATCAGCATCAATTGGATCACCGTTGATATCATTGGCACCAGGTGTACCATCTATCTGACGATAGTAATAGTATCGGATTCTAGGATCATCTTTTTCAAGCATGGTCTCCATCAACCAGTTAGAGTGGTAAATGTTGGCACCACTAGGGGTGTAATCATTTTGAAAATCTTGATGTCTTGTATCAGGCTGTAGTTCTCTTGAACCAAATTGAAACTGAAAATCATCATCAGAAGAACTGATGAAATTGTTACCTGCAATCACTGCATTAAAAGCTGATGTATTACTAGTTGTAACATATGCTTTTAATCGTAATGAATTTATAGCCTTGACCCAATTGCCAGCATCTCCTCCATAAAAGAAGTCGTCAGCACCTAAAGAAGGTGGATTTCCGTTCAACAATGATTCAGCTTCATCCAATAGGGCAAGTGCTCCTGCATAAACGCTAGCACCATCATCCAAAGTCGGAGCTGGGAACTCTTCAGGATTACCGGCTTGTGATAGCGTAGCACTTCCCAAATAATCCGCTAATAAAAACAATTGATGTGCAAACATCACCTTGCCAATACCTACGTGAAAATTGTAGTTGATATCAGAATTGGCGTTAATATCCTCCAACCCTTTAAGGTTCGTCAGTATACCAACACTCACACCGGAACCTATAGCTGAAGCTGCACTACTAGATGCACTACTGTATGTACGAGACCATATTCCGTTAAAAGTATCTCCCGCATAATTGTTAAAGTAGTCACGGCCTGACATGTTGTCGATTCGTGTTAATTCAGATCCCCTATCATTAAAGAGGACCATGTTATTCGCATATGCGAATTGAATAGAATTCAATAGTAAGTTAGGATCTGCCTGATCCGCAGCCAAGTCATTTGGACTCGTTCTTAGGTCTAGCTCGGTTGTATCACAGGAGACTAGAAAACTACCTCCTATGACCGCAACAAGCAAAAATTTAATTATTTTTCTCATAATCTTTTACTTAATTAAGTTAGCAATTTTTAAAATGTCATCTTTACGCTCATACCATATCTTCTGGTACTTGGACCGTTAAGGAAATCGAACCCTCGCCCGTTACCAACACCGACACCCGCAACATTGGGGTCAAAGTTCGCACCATCAGGCGTGTTATATGCGTCGTACCAAAGGTTAAAACCTTGCAAAGTAAATGTTAAAGATCCAAAAGGGGTCTTCTCCAGGAACTTCTGAGGTAATGAATAACCCAGGGAAACTTCTTGTAAACGAATTACTGATGCATCATAAATCTTGAGCTCCGCTGGTCCGAATAACAAGTTGCTAAAATAATAGGTCGAGTTGTTCAATTGAATATCATTTGGTTCCCCACTATTTTGGTTAACACCAGGAAGGATATAGGTATTCAAACGATTTTCTGTCTCAGTAATCAACCCCCTTCCTAACAAGGTGGCAATTGTACTAGACATTATGTCACCACCTTTAATGTGGTTGATTTGAAAACCTAACCTCCAATTTTTATACGAAAGATTATTGATAAAGTTCATTGTATAGTCAGGAACAGCATCACCAATGATCGGCACATTACCGTCTAGGTCAGATTCCGTACTTACATAATTACCTGCATCGTTTGTAATTAAGTTACCAGCATCATCACGTAAGATGGCTGTACCAACAATAGTACCTAAAGATTCGCCTTTGATGGCGGCATTAGCTCCAATCCATAGTGCTGAATTACCTGCATAGAAGATGATATCCTGTTCTTGTTCTTCAACAACCTCTTTATTGGCAAAGAAGTTGACACTGGATGTCCAGTTGAAACCATCTTCATTTCTAAATAGATCAACTCCCAAATCTGCCTCAATACCTTTATTACTGATCTGACCAATGTTACTTTGGGTCTGAGTAAATCCAGTAGAAGGAGATAAAGGTTCAAAAACGATCAAATCGTCTGTACGTCTATCATAATAGGTTGCATCGAACGTAATTCTATTTCTCCATAGTTTACTTTCAAAACCTACTTCGAACTCCTTAAGTAATTCAGGCTTTAAGTCTGGATTGGCACGGAAGTTATCCACTTGGTTGGTAGTGATTTCGCCACCTTCACCAAAGGATTGCGTATTTTGCTCTACCACACTTACCGTAGGATAACCTGTTGGGAAGTTTGCAGATGTACCATAACTGGCTCTTAATTTCAAGTAATTCAAGCCATTTTCAGTTTTCAAACCACTAAAAGCCGCAGTTGGCAAAAATGATAAACTAACACCGGGATAAGTTAAACTCCTATTTTCCGTTGTCAAGTTAGATACCCAGTCCGTTCTACTACTAAAGTTTAAGAAGAGCATATTGTCATAATCAAAACTAACATCGCCGAATACACCTATAATATTTCGTTTTCGAGAAAATTGGATAGGAGATTGATTTTCATAATTAAAGTGTCTTCTTATACCGAAAACTATTTGACCTGTACTCGATACACCTTGAAGATCGCGGAAATCTGATCTGGCATTAGCGCCTAGGTTGAAAGTCATACCGATTTTTTCTGATAAATCATAATTTCCGTTCAAAGAAGCAGTATGATCCCAAATGGTATTATTATTGTCATATGTGTTTAAGAAACCAAAGATATCAAAGTTGAATTCTACCCCACCTCTATCGGAAAATTGTGTGTTTCTCTCTGTGTAGAAATCCAACCCTGTTCTCCATGAAACACCAAGATTTTCATTCAACTCGTAAGCAAGTGAAGTGTTAAAATAAAAACGGTTGGTAAGCTGATTGAACTTGATATGTTCACCAACCCATCTTGGATTGACTATATCGTTACCATTTCTATAGTAAACACTACCACCGGTAATTGGATTCTCAAAAGGAAGTCCCATCAAATCAACACTTCTTGGTGTAAAAAGAACAGCTCCATAAATTGAGTTAGAACTAATACCACCGTTACCTCTACTCGCAGCAACTGGAGGAGTGTCGTAATCTGTACGTGAATAGTTCATACTACCTGCAATGGTAAATTTATTGCTGAGTTTAGACCGTCCACCAACTGAAAAGTTTACTCTATTTAATTTGTTACCTGGTGTAAAACCAACGTCATTTAAATGACCCAAGTTCGCATTATAGGTTGTATTTCCATCCTCAGATCCACCAGAAAAATTCACAGAAGTATTTGTGACATGACCTGCTGCGAAGAAGTCCTCAACAGAGCTGTAAGGTTTAAAAGCATATCTGGCATTCGCCAATTCTGGAAATGCATCCCTTGTAGCTGCAATAGCTGTTGTTGAGTACGGGTGGGCCAATGTACCATTGTCATCAATAGCAGATTGTGCTCCCCATCCAGCTGTGCCATCTTTATCGAAACTTGGTCCCCAGTTACTGAAGAACCATCCGAAAGACTGGTCAAAACCACCACCGTAAGAGCTTTGATAATCAGGTAATGAACCATACTCATTGGTAAAATACGATGTGCTTACTGAAATTTCATTTTTCTTAACACCACCAGTTGAAGCTCCGGCCTTTGTTGTGACCAAAATAACCCCATTCTTTCCTAAGGTTCCATAAAGGGTGGTGGCAGCTAAACCTTTCAACACCTCAATATTGGCAATGTTGTTTGGGTCAAGGTCCAAGAAACGTGATGAACCTGTGTTACCTGTTAAGAAATCGCCACCATTGTTATTAGTGTCGTTACTAAAAGGAACGCCGTCAACTATAAACAATGCTTGGTTACTTCCACTAAATGAACTAAGACCACGAATGGTAACACTAGTTGCAGATCCGGACATACCGCCCGCTGCTGTAATCTGGACACCTGAAGCCTTACCTGCAAGAACACGGGCAACATCGCCTTGCGCTCTTTGTTCTAAGGCTTCTTCATCTACTGAACTTACAGCATATCCCAAAGCTTTCTTTTCCCTTTTAATACCTTGAGCGGTAACAATTACCTCTTCAAGTGCTTGGGCATCATCAAACATTTGTACGCTAAGGGTACTTCCTGCGCCAACTGCTTGTCTAACGTCTTTTTGTCCAATATAACTGAACAGTAGTGTTTGACCTTCAGCGGCACTAATTGAATAGTTACCGTCAAAATCGGTCTGGGTACCTGTAGTGGTACCTTCTACAACGATGTTAACTCCGGGAAGCGGTAGACCGTCTTGGTCAGTAACCATACCAGAGATCGTTTTCTCTTGTGCAAATGAAATGTGCACAACAAACGCCAATAACAGCGTTAAGATTCCATTGAATTTTGTTCTCATTTTTTAATTATTTGAATTAGCTATCGGCAAAAATCACAATTTCATGTTAATAATCCAAACTAATTTTAATAAAACTTTAAGAGATCAATTTAATAATACAACTTTCTCAGTACTTTTTGTTATATGCTTTGTATAATTCAAGAAAAATGTATAAATAATAAGAAAAACGCAATTTTAATATATAAAAAATGTCAATAAAATAAAAAACTTGGAATTAGCGCTGTATTTTTTACAATTCTTAAATTTCATTTCGTAATGAATTAGGTTCATTCAAATCGAATTGACGATGATTGTTGGGAATAAAAAAAACTTTAAAATTAATCTTTCAATATTTGAATTATTATGAAATATTACTACATTTGCCAGCCCTTAAACAGGGGGTACAATTTTTATACAATTATATAGTATGCCAACAATTTCACAATTAGTACGAAAAGGAAGGGCCACGATTACTAAGAAGAGTAAATCGGCTGCTTTGGATTCGTGTCCTCAAAGGAGGGGTGTATG
>JAAETN010000152.1 GCA_024228355.1 Maribacter sp.
GATAAATCTCAAGGCCGATGCTATTTTTAAAAACGGAAATGACTTAGGCGGAACATTGCTCACGGATGAAATCCAAGTATTCATTGATGATGCTTATGTCGCAACAGTTTCTTCAGAGGCATTTAACGTTCCTCCAAGGGACGAATTTACAGCACCTCTCTTTGTGAAATTCCCTACTACCAAACTGTTTAACGAGAAAGATAACGGCCTACTTGGTGCCATTCTAAAACAAGTCCTAAACAACAAAGTCGTAGTGAATTTCAAGGGTGATTTGACCTATGAACTTGCAGGATTTTCATTTGACTATCCTATTGACCATAGCGAAGAAATAATTCTCAGATAAATGTCAATAGACAGTATATATATGGAACGGGCCTTACAGCTGGCCAAAAATGGGTTGGGATACACCGCGCCCAATCCAATGGTTGGCGCTGTAATCGTTCATGACAATTGTTTGATTGGTGAAGGATATACCAGCACCTATGGCGGGCCACATGCAGAAGTCAATGCCATAAATTCGGTCAAGGACAAGGGGTTACTTTCAAAAGCGACACTTTATGTTACCTTGGAACCCTGTTCGCACCATGGTAAAACTCCTCCTTGTGCAGATTTGATCGTAAAACACAAAATACCCAGGGTAGTCATTGGTATTTTGGATCCACATGATAAGGTTGCGGGTAAAGGTGTAAAACAATTGAAAAATGCTGGTTGCAAGGTCATTCTTGGCATTCTTGAGAAAGAGTGCATGGAACATCATAAAAGGTTCCTTACTTTTCATCAAAAACAAAGGCCTTATATTATCTTAAAATGGGCCCAATCCAATGATGGATATATTGCACCAGAAAAAGATAAAAGAAGCATTACTGCGCAACCCTATTGGATTTCGAATCATTATTCAAAACAATTGGTACATAAATGGCGCAGCCAGGAACAAGCTATTTTGGTAGGTGCCAAAACAGTATTGGATGACAATCCTAAATTGAATGTTCGCCAGTGGTCCGGAAAATCACCCATAAGAATCATTATAGATCGGAATTTGGGAATAAAAGGAAATTATCATGTCCTTGACCAAAGTGTTAGGACCATCATTTTTACACATATTAACGATAATTCACTTTGGCTTTCTGCCATTGAATATGAGGTGATTGACTTCTCGAAAAACATACCCCAACAAATTTGCAATGCGCTATACAAGTACAATATCACAAGTGTTTTGATTGAAGGTGGAGCTAAAACCCTTCAATCCTTTATCGATTACGATTTTTGGGATGAGGCTCGAATCATAACAGGTCAAAATAGTTTTGGAGATGGATTGAAATCTCCTCACCTCTCTGGAAAATTGAATCGTACAGCACAAGTTGAAACCGATGTTTTAAATATCTACAACAATGATTAAGAATATCATTTTTGATTTTGGTGACATCTTTATCAATCTGGACAAGGAAATAATATTTCGGGAAATGCAAAAGTATGGCATGCCAACGCTAACGCTAGAATTGATAGCTCTTAGCAATGCATTTGAAGTTGGTGATATTACACCCGAAACTTTTATTGATGGACTACAATCATATTATCCTAAGGCAACTTCATTGGACATTATTGATATATGGAATGGTATGCTCTTGGATTTTCCTGATAGCCGATTGGAGTTTATTGAAAGCTTAGCGAAAGAAAAGGAGTATCGATTGTTTTTGCTAAGCAATACCAATGCCCTGCACATTCCGCATGTGATAAAAATTATGGGGGAATCCAAATATAACCGTTTTAAAAGCAGCTTTGAGCAATTTTATCTTTCGTATGAAATCCATTTGAGAAAACCGAATGCCGAAATTTATGAATTTGTTCTTGAAGTGAACGGATTAAATCCTTCTGAAACTTTTTTTGTTGATGATACTTTAGAAAATACGATAGCTGCGCGTAAATTGGGCATTAGAACTTGGAACCTTGTTGTAGGTCAAGAAGACATAATTCAATTAAAATACAAATTATAAATGCTAGATCTTGCTCTGAGCATCTGTTTTTCCAGTTTAATATTTGTAATCTTCAAACTATATGAAGTTTACAAAATTGAAACTGTTTTTGCGATTACCACCAATTATGTAGTTGCATGCATAGTTGGACTGTTTTTTTATTCCGGAGATGTAAATCCTAATGAAATAATTCAGCAGCCCTGGTTTATAGGCACTTTGCTTTTAGGCGTACTTTTTATAGTTGTTTTCAATCTAATAGCTAGAACCTCGCAGAAAGTTGGAGTTTCAGTTGCTTCAGTTGCTACAAAAATGTCATTGGTCATCCCTGTAATTTTCGGGGTACTGGTATATAAGGAAAATCTTGGGGTGATTAAAGTTATTGGCATTCTATTGGCTTTGGCTGCCGTATATTTTGCATCAATCAAAGAAAACCAGATTTCAATTAAAAGGTCGACCCTTATATTACCTATTTTAGTTTTCCTAGGTTCCGGCATTATAGATACCAGTATAAAATATGCACAGGAAGTTCACATCAAAGAAAATGAATTCCCCCTCTTTTCCGCAACCGTTTTTGCCGCCGCCGCCATTTCGGGCATAGTGTTTATTGGGATAAAAACATTCAAAACTTCATTTAAGATAAATCTCAGGAACATTTTAGGAGGAATAGCCCTAGGCGTTCCTAATTATTTCTCAATATACTATCTGTTACGTGCATTACAACATCCATCTTTGAACAGTGCATCTGTTTTCACCATCAACAATGTAGCGATTGTAATGTTATCTACACTTTTGGGCATTATTTTGTTCAGAGAGCAAATTAGTCCTAAAAACTGGAGCGGTATAGCATTGGCTATTATTAGTATAATTTTAGTGGCGATATTCTAATGGAAGCCACAGATACCTATAGAACATTGGCCCGGCCTTCAAACGAAATTCTGTTTAAGGAGAAAAAGAGTAAATTTTTTGCTTATGCCTTCCCAATAATTTCCGAAGAGGAAGTAAAACCAATAATAGAAAGTCTAAGAAAAAAACATCATACGGCAAATCATGTTTGTTATGCCTGGCAATTAGGTGTTTCCACAGTTAGCTATCGGGCAAATGACGATGGAGAGCCCAATAATTCTGCTGGTATGCCAATATATGGTCAAATCCAATCTTTTAAACTTACCAATGTCCTAGTAGCGGTGGCACGAATTTTTGGAGGAACAAAACTAGGTGTTGGTGGCCTGATCTCAGCATATAGAAAAGCTGCGCAAATGGCCTTGGAAGAATCCAAAATAATCGAGAAAACCTTAAATACATATATTGAATTGAGATTTGGGTATGTCGATATGAACAAAGTAATGCGGATCATCAAACAAAATCAGCTGAAAATGGTATCGCAACATATGGAAATGGATTGTATAATAACCGTGAGTATACCAAAAAGCCAGGCCCAGCAGATTTCTGCCAATTTCAAAACAATTAAGGATATTATAGTAAAAGACAAGAACAATTAATTCTTGAGTCTTTCAAGAATATAATCCGGGCATTTTTTTGGCTTATTATTTTTTGAATCCATAAAAGCAAGTACTGTGTTCGCTTCGGCCAACAATTCGCCATCTTCATTATATATCTCGTAGTCAAATTCAATCCTCACTTGTGGTTCTTTTCGTAAGAAGGTGCGTACAGTCAAAAGATCATCATAATATGCTGATTTCTTATACTTTATGTTTAAGGAAATAACAGGAAGGATAATTCCGTTATCTTCCATTTTCTTATAGGAAATTCCCAGCGCTCTTAACCACTCGATCCTTCCCATCTCCAAATATTGCGGGTAGTTCCCGTGATACACCACTCCCATTTGGTCGGTTTCGCCATAACGGACCCGAAAAGAAATATCGTTAAAATCCATATTTATCCAACTAAAAATTATATATTTAATTGCTTCCGTAAGAAGCCCATTAACATGCAAAAAAAAAAGGGTAAATTCAACCCCAAATCATTTTTTTTTTAGGATTTTTGTTCACATATTTGTCAAACCTAATTTACTCTTGCATATCATAACAACCATAAGCCCCTGTGCTTAAAAATAACCAATAAATAAGAGAAATTTTAATAATGAGTGTAACTGCAAATTCCGTTTGGAACAATTGTTTGGCGTTTATCCAAGATAACATCCAACCGCAGGCATTCAAAACATGGTTTGAGCCCATTAAACCTGTTAAGCTTTCAGAAAATGCATTGAGTATCCAAGTTCCTAGCAAATTCTTTTACGAATGGCTAGAGGAGCACTACGTTAAACTCCTAAAAGTTGCACTTACAAAGGAATTGGGTGAAACTGCCAAATTGGTATATATCATACGTATGGAGAATACCTATGGTAATCGCGAGCCTTTCACAGAGAAAATCCCAAGTTCAAACCGCGGTAATATGGGACCGCAGGAAATGGATGTACCTATTAAATCGAAAAATCCTGAACTTCGCAACCCTTTCGTAATTCCCGGGATACGAAACATAAAGATAGAATCACAATTAAATCCAAATTACAATTTTGATAATTTCCTCGAGGGAGATTCAAATAGATTGGCACGATCGGCAGGCATGGCAGTTGCCAACAAACCTGGTGGCACATCATTTAATCCGTTATTGGTATTTGGTGGTGTAGGATTGGGCAAAACCCATTTGGCACATGCTATTGGAGTTGAAATAAAGGACAAATATCCCGAACGTACTGTTTTATATATCTCAGCGGAGAAGTTTACACAGCAGTATATAGAGTCCGTTAAGAAGAACACTAGAAACGATTTTATTCATTTTTACCAATTGATTGATGTATTGATAATTGATGATGTACAATTCCTCTCTGGGAAATCTGGAACACAGGATGTATTCTTTCATATTTTCAATCATTTACACCAAAATGGCAAACAAGTAATCTTGACGTCTGATAAGGCTCCTGTTGATATGCAGGATATTGAACAAAGATTATTGTCAAGATTCAAATGGGGATTATCAGCTGAGCTACAAAATCCTGACTACGAGACACGCATTTCTATCTTAAAAAATAAACTATATCGCGATGGCGTGGAGATGCCTGATGATATTGTTGATTATGTGGCTAAACACATTAAGACCAATATTCGTGAATTGGAGGGTGCAATCATATCTTTAATAGCGCAATCATCTTTCAATAAGAAAGAAGTTACTTTAGAATTGGCACAACAAGTGGTCGAGAAGTTTGTTAAGAATACCAAGCGTGAAGTATCTATCGATTACATTCAAAAGGTGGTATCTGATTACTTTGAGATGGACGTTGCCACCTTACAATCCAAAACCAGAAAAAGGCATATTGTTCAAGCAAGACAATTGGCCATGTTCTTTGCAAAAAAATTCACCAAAGCTTCTTTGGCCAGTATTGGTTCGCAAATTGGCAAAAGAGATCATGCAACTGTTTTACATGCCTGTAAAACAGTAGATAACCTTGCAGAAACCGATAAGCAGTTTCGCAAGTATATCGAGGATTTAACAAAGAAACTTTCCTAATACATTTTAATGGCAACTAGGGTTTTAATGGTTTGCCTAGGAAATATTTGTAGATCACCACTAGCTGAAGGCATTCTCCAAAGTAAAGTCGATATCGAATCTGTTTCTGTGGATTCTGCCGGTACTGGAGGCTACCATATTGGAAGCAAACCAGATAGTAGAAGTATTGCAGTTGGGCTTAAATATAATATTGACATTACCCACCAACGATGTAGAAAGTTCAATACTCAGGATTTTAAGGATTTTGACCTGATTTATGTAATGGATTATAGCAATTATGAAAACGTTACCGCCTTGGCCCAAAATGAAGAGGAGATAGCAAAAGTCAAACTAATCCTCGATGAAGTTGATGCCGGGTTGAATGAAGTGCCCGACCCTTATTATGATGATAATGGCTTTGAACATGTTTTTCATTTAATTGACGAGGCCTGCACTATTATTGCTAATAAATTGAATGCTTACTAACGCACTGCGATGGTCGAGAACACATTACCAAAAGGAAAGCTTTTTTTAATACCAACGACTTTGGGAGAAAACGAGCCATTAGAAGTTCTACCCATTTCAATTAAAAGGGCGATTGAAGAGATTGATCATTATATTGTTGAAAATGAGAAGTCGGCTAGACGTTTTATTAAAAAGATAAGTCCTAGAAAACCCCAATCAAGCTTAGTAATTGAAGTCCTGAATAAATATACAGAACCAGAGGCTATTCCCACTTTTCTAAATCCTTGTCTTGAGGGACGTAATGTTGGCGTGCTTTCAGAAGCGGGTTGTCCTGGTATTGCAGACCCAGGAGCTGACGTTGTTAGAGTTGCACATCAAAAAAATATACAGGTGGTTCCATTAGTGGGGCCTTCATCAATTCTGATGGCTATGATGGCCAGTGGTTTGAATGGACAAAATTTCGCTTTCAATGGTTACCTGCCTATTGACTCGTCGGAAAGGAAGAAAGCCATTAAATCATTGGAAAAAAAATCAATTGATTTTGGTCAATCTCAAATCTTTATAGAAACACCCTATAGAAATGATAAGCTGTTGTCCGAATTGTTAAAAACCCTATCGAACCATTCGCAGCTTTGTATCGCTTGTGACATAACCTTAAGCTCTGAATACATCGCCACAAAAAGTATATCGGATTGGATAAAAACATCTTTAGACCTTAACAAAAGACCTACGATTTTTATTATACAAGGCCAAAAAAAATAAACCCTGACGATAACGTCAGGGCCTACCATTTTCATATATATAGATAATCTTAAATTTTTGGATTTCGTTTTGCTGCTACAATTGACAAATCATAACCAGAAAACTTCTTGATGTAATTATCAATTGATGTCCCATAGGCATCTTTGGTATTAATTTTGCCATAAGAGCGTAAATACTTCATCACATTTCCTGGTCCAGCTAAATGAGCAGCTGCCAGCATACCAGATTCAGTAATCTGTATACCTTTGATTCTTTTCCCTACAAACTTTTCAATATCCCTTCGCATTATCCATTTATTGCGGGCAATATTGGTTTCGAACGCCTTTTCTTGTAAAATAGGATCATTCAAAAAATTGGAGGTATTGGAAATTCCCACTAACTTCAAAGTACCTGCGCCAAATTGATATTTTCCAAGGTAACCCAGCGTATTGGTCACAAAATAATTCCCAGAGGATTCTTTAAAGGCCAAGGCCTCTTTAAAACCATTAAAGGAACTGCCCAAAAAGGGCGGTGACACCATGGTCGAAGTAAAAACAGTTTTGTTTTTGGGAAACAAAACTTTCGTAGGTTCATTGACTTTTAAAGTTTTAGGTACAGCCTGATTAGAGGTTATATTAATAAAACTTGCAAAAATCAAAAGCATGATAAGAGAACAAAAAAAGATTATACATCTTCTCATATCTCTATTTTCTTAAGACTTACAACAAAAATGGGTTTGCTTAAATTTCACACTACAAAGATATGGCTGCAAATAAATGAGGATTCCAACTCCAAGTTAAAAATCACTGATTTTAGTTAATCAGCCTTAAAACTTCGATTAGTAGTCTATCTGTTAATATTTTGGCTATTTATCCATCGGATATATTGCGCTTTATTTCGGTTATGTTGCGCTCCGGTCCTTGCAAATTTATGGTATCCAAAGTCCTCTACATTGGCCACCATATAAATATAATCATGTTTCTCAGGGTTTAATACGGCATCAACAGCTGAAATATCGGGCATTGTTATCGGGCCAGGAGGTACACCAGTATATTTATAGGTATTATAAGGTGAATCCAATTCCAAATCTTTATAAAGCACTCTTTTTATCACTAGGTCAAAATTGTTAGCATGTTTTTTAAGTGCATAAATAACAGTTGGGTCTGCCTGAAGCTTCATACTTCTCTTTAACCTATTTAAATAAAGGCCTGCCACCCTTGGCCTTTCATCAACTTTAGTCGTCTCTTTATGAACTATAGAAGCCAATGCTACTACTTCATTTGGTGTCAGGCCCTGCGCCTTGGCCTTGGATTGGCGTTCATCATTCCAAAAACGATTGTATTCCTTTAACATCCTATCCCTAAACACTTCTGAGGACGTATTCCAGAAAAACTCATAACTATTAGGTATGAACATTGCAATTTGAGTAGCATCTGTAAATCCGTTCTCAGTATAAAATGATTTGTCATTCAAGACCGACAAAAGACTCATACTATCAGGCTCAATTTGCGAGGAAATCCTTCCGGCCAAATCGGCCAAGGTCTCCTGATTATTAAAGGACACTTTTACTGGTATATTATTGCTTCGAAGAGAATTAATAATATCATTATTGTTCATTCCCTTTTGGATGGCATACTTTCCTCCTTTTACGTTGTTGACATAGCCTTTTCTCTCAGCTACCTGAACAAAAGATTTCGTATTCTTAACTATGGGGTCCAACAAATCCTTTACATCATTAATATTTGCGTCTGAAGGAATATAAACAAAGGCCTCCTTATTGTTGAATTTGGTGTTGGGTGAAAAAATAGCACTATATACATTATAGGCGAAAATACCCCCTACAATTAGACCCAGAACAACAATCAATAGCAATATTTTCTTTATATACATTATGATTTAATCTTTTGTAATAAAATTTCGTTTATAAATTTTCCATTAGAAAAAATCCAATCTTTTTTAACGCCAACTTCCTCAAATCCCAACTTCTTGAATAAATGCAGGCTTGCCGAATTATCCTCCATGACATTAGCGAATACTTGGCGAAGGCCTAAAGTAGTAAAACCATAATCACAAATTAAGTTAATGGCTTCAGTACCAATGCCATGATTTCGTTCTTTTTCTTCCAAGATCACTATCCCTACCCCTGCCCGTTTATTCCGGGGGTCGAAATCAAACAAATCTATTAGCCCAAGGACCCTATCTTCCTTGCATATACAAAGTCGCAACTGCTTTACATCATAAATATCCCTGTGGGCATTGTCTAAATACTGCTTTAATACATGTTTGGAGTATGGTGTTGTGGTACCACTGATTTCCCAAATCGCCGTATTGTTCTCTAATTCATAGATGAAATTCAAATCATCGGGTTCGAGGGCTCTTAAGTAAATATGGTCTCC
>JAAETN010000153.1 GCA_024228355.1 Maribacter sp.
ATTTTTTGGACAGTGTTGCACTGGATTTCAACGAATTTCAATTCGACTGATGTTCAATAAAGATTGGATTTCACAGGATTTCAACGAACGTAAATTCGATTTCTGTTCAATAAAGGTAAAATTATTGAAACTACAGTTCAGTACAGTACAGAACAGAGTCAGGGCACTTCCCGTGCAATGACATCTGATGATTTTAAGAGTACAACCGAGACGGATACGCTTCTCGCTGATGCTCTTCGGTTGCACTTGGTTGAAACGGATCGGGAATTAGTTATTCAACCCTTCCCTTCCTTTATTGTACAACAAGTGATTTGGAACTGCAATAAACAATTGGTCTTCCTAAGAAGAAAAACAGAGAAACGAAACGTTTCCCGGAGAAAAACAAAATCTACATCGGGGAGTTCAGATATTACCAATAAATCGGATTCCGCGAGTAAAATACCTGAGGGTTCAAGCTCAAGGACTCCCCATGCGAAAGCTTATCAAAAAAATTCTAATGACAAAATCGAAAAGTTTTGTTGTTTCACCGAAAAATCGAGGGGTTCTGATATTACCAATAAATCGGACTCAACGAGTAAAACATCTGAGGATAAAAGCTCGAGTACTTCGTCGTCGGCGCCCGCAGCTAGCCGGATTCAAAAAATATGTTTTGGATCGGACTCCACCAGAAATTCGACCAAAATAACACTTAAAAAAATAAGTGAGGAAAGAACCTTTCCGTTTACACCTCGCTTTGGGATCTCGGATTCACTTCCTGGTGAATACGAGGACACTAATTTATTTAGGCAGCCTGCTGTAATTTGCGATAAGGAGGATGTACCCCATACACATGAGGTTGGGGGACTTGGTCCGAAAATTTTGCCACCTCAGCCTGCTGTTCCCGCGAACGAACCTAATCCTGTGATTTCGGTTAAAGCCTTATATTGCAATGTTAATGGATGGTCAAATAAGAAAATGGAGCTAGTGGAATCTATTTTAAATGAAAAAGGGTTGGATATCTTAGCAATAACTGAGCACAAAAAAAACCGGAAACATGATCTTCCAAATTTTCATACCTATGAAAGATGGGCATCATGTAGGGAAATTGAGCGAGGGGGCGGTACGGCTATATGGATTAAAAAGGGTAAATTTCAGAGGGTTTCAACTATACCGATGGCACCCATAAAAAAGGAATGGGAATATGATCAGACGTGGATTGCTCTAGACACGGGAGTACATAAAATTGCAATTGGTGTAGTATATTACCGCCCCGTGGGAGTAAACTGCGATAGGGAAGAATTAATAGAGAAAATGCAAGCATTAACTGTTCGAATCTTGGAATTACAAGATAAGGATTATGAGGTAATTGTTCTTGGAGATTTCAACGCTAAAATTGAAACATCCAAGGATGGTTATTTTGGTACCGATCCTGCCGGCAAATGTCTAATTGATACGACTATGCTAACAGGTTTAGAAGTGTTGAACTTTAACCCAATTACACAGGGTAAATTCACTTGGGTACCCCAGGGAAAACGGGAAAATCAAACGAAGTCAACCCTGGATTACATTTTACATGACTCACGAATCACATTTACTAAATGTGAAATAGATGAAACCCGCCAAATTAAATTGGATGCCGATCATGTGCCAATATTATGGGATTGGGAACTTGACACTGTACAGGTTGAAAGTTCCAGTAATAGTAATGCGGCGTGGAATGACTTTGCATCAGTGGATTGGCCAACATATAATACACTGGTGGAGTATAATTTGTTTACTAGTACTATAAATACTGTAACGAATTCAGTACAAGAAAATTATGATTTGATTCATCATGCAATTCAAACCGCAGGTGAACAAATTATTGGGAGAAAAAAGGATAAACCGAGGGCGAGAAGAGAGCCACGGCACCTTACTCTGCTGCGAGGTAAACTGGCTGGAGTTAGAAGGACGTTGAGTAAACTGCTATCCAAGCCGGATAAAGTACGAGATAATAAAAAAATTGACAGGATTAGAGGGCACATATGGACATATCGGCAAACCATCCGGGATGTGGAACGGGATATTGAGACAACTAAAACGAATAAATTTATGGATGGCTTAAAACGGGAAAGGGATAAAAATATGAAAAATTTATACTCTTTCATGAATAAAAATAAGAAACCAGTCCAGGAAAAGTTCGGGTTGCGGGATGACCAGGGACATTGGGTATCTAAAGAGGTGGACATCAAACGACAACTCCAATTACAGTGGGAGAAAATTTATAATTCAGGGTGCTGGCCAAATTCCAAAGCACAGAACATTAAAACAGAATTAAGATTGGACCCCGATATCATACATAAAATGGAGGAACCCATACAGATGTTTGAAGTAGATAAAGCCATAAATCAATTACATTCCGCTACATCGGTGGGCACTACAGATATACCACCGGAACTCCTAAAAAATTTAGGGTACCGGGGTAGACAGATTATTTTTAAATGGTCTTTACAAATATGGGAACAAGAGGTTTTCCCAGAACAAAACGATGTATTGCGTACTACGTTTTTGCATAAAAAAGGGAGTACAGACACACTTGATAACTATAGAACGTTAACGATAGGGTGTAATATTTGTAAAATATATAACCGTATCTTAACGAATAGGATACAGGATGCATCCGAGGAATCAGATATACTTGGTGAAATCCAGAATGGTTTCAGACCAGGTAGAAGGGCGACCGATAACCTGTTGGTCTTAGAAACCGTGATTCGAAAATCCAAAAGGAATAAACAAAATAACTTTATTGCCCTATTGGATATTACTAAAGCATATGACAGAGTAGATAGAGAAATACTTTGGCATGTGATGAAACAGATGGGTTTCCCGACCCGATTGATAAATAATATCCAGCAAACTTACCATAAACCGTGTAGTGTAGTA
>JAAETN010000154.1 GCA_024228355.1 Maribacter sp.
GGCTATTGAATCCGGCGGAATGTTCCATGTATTACTTGCAGAGCAACAAATAAAAAGTCTGCGTGGTGAATGGCGTCATTTATCAGACAAAGCGATAACCAGCTTTTCAAATTTTGAAACCAACGATCAGAGACAGAATGCTTATAAGCAATACTTGCAGTGGAATCAGTTTGTAGATAATAGTGAAAAACTGGAGGCGTTTAATAAAATCTACCCCCGGGGTCTATTCGCCAGAATGGCTGCATTTAGTCCTGATGGCAAGTATGGAAGCTGGTTAACTCGATTACCTTTTATTGTAACTATCAATGATCAGGTTTTTACCCATGGTGGATTATCAAAAAAAGTCAAAAATACAGACATCGATACCTTAAATACTCAATTAACTTCTGAGTTGAGAGGCTTCATAAGTAGCAGGAATTACTTTTTGCAACGAAATGTTTTATATTTTGACTTACCCTTTAGCGAGCAGAAAGCCATTATAAAAAGTGTTGAGCCGAACCCCCAACAACAACAATTTCTTAAAACATACAAAAGTCTGGCATTTTCAAGGTTCGGTCCATCCTGGTACCGTGGAAATAGCATGTGCCATTCCTTCTTTGAGAAGGATACTCTTCAAAAGCAGTTACAGGCGTGGGGATCAACCCGATTA
>JAAETN010000155.1 GCA_024228355.1 Maribacter sp.
GTTCAAACAAAAGCCCATCTTCAGCAGTTATTTAATAGCTCAGTGTTGGTTGCAGGTTTACACCCAACAAGTAGCTCAAGTCGTTCGCTATCGCTCACTGGGACGCTCCGCTATGCTGCGCGCCCCTTAGCAAGGCGTTATATGCGTAAGGAAAAATGAAGCTAGAAAGGAGTCAGTTTTTAAAAGAAGTAAAAGAACTGTTCCCTGAGTTAATTTCAAAAATTAATTTAGAGGGTGGGCTGTCGACGTTCGAAATGGATGCATTTTGTGCTTTTACTCAGAAAAACATTAATGCTGGTGAAAAAGAAACCGTAATTATGTGTTTTCAAATTGTGGAAAAATATTACAAAGAAAGTAACAGCAAATTTAAAGATGTAATATCTACTTGTTTCGTAGAGTGTTTAGATTTCAAGAATACAAAGAAAAATATTAGAGAATGGGCATGGGAACTATTTCCGCAACTACTTAAAGAGGATTACATTAATTTCCATGGTAAGTCAGGCATATAACAAGCGGGTAAAGAGCGCTCCCTGCGGTCGCTGGGACCTCCGCTACGCTGCGGCCCCTTACCCAAAACGTTAAGTGTAAAAAATGCATCAAGAATCAAAACATATATTTCTTTCAGCTATAACAGCACTAGGTTACCCCTTTGCATTCATAGCGCTGTTTGGTGGAGCTATTTATCTTTATCTATCAATCATTACATTAGAAATAACAAAAGCATTAATTGGTATAGGGCTAATTTCGGTAGCAGCAATATTTTGGGCTATGTACAACAAATTGAGTCCTAACAAAACAACTCCAAAAAGTAAATTAAGCTTGTTTTGGTCCATAGGAGTAATTGTTTTTATCTTATGGCTTAATAATTATGTGTATCAATAAAACACTTAACAAGCGGGTCAAGATCGTTCGCTATCGCTCACTGGGACGCTCCGCTACGCTGCGCGCCCCTTACCCAAAACGTTAGCATCAAGGAGAAGTTATGCCAGATATTGCAACTATTGGAGCAGCGCTTAGCAGCTTAAAGACTGCTACTGACATTGCAAAGTTTTTACGTGCCAGCGATTTCAATTTAAAAAAAGCAGAGCTCAAGTTAAAAATGGCTGATTTGGTAAGTGCATTGGCAGAAGCAAAGATGGAACTTGTGGATGTGCAAGAGGAAATCCTGGAGAAAGATAAAGTTATTACCGAGTTGAAAGAAGCGTTTGAAAGCAAGGATCAATTGGTTCGTAGGTATGATGCATACTATGAAGCAGATTCAAATGGCGCTCCAGTTGGCATTTCATACTGCTTGCGTTGCTGGGAAGGTGATCATAAGAAACGACAATTGGTCTGCGATTCCAAAGATCGAATGAATCGCACCTGCACAAGCTGTGGCCAAAGATATGAAGGACGGCGTAGTTCTGAAATAATTCCACCAAAAGAGCCAGAGTCGTAATAATGAAAACTGACATCTGCACTGCAATTGATAATCAATATTTAATTGAACTTAGATACAGTGGTTATTCAAGAACCGTAGAGCCGCATGCTTATGGAAGGGACAAGAGCGGGGATGAAATTCTACGCTGTTTTCAGGTCTCGGGTGGCAGCGAGAGTGGATAGCGTAAGGGATGGAAGCTGTTAAAAGTAAGGGACGTTTATTCTTTGCATCACACAAATAACAAATTCTCTACAAGGCCAGGTTACAAAAGTGGCGATAAAGCTATGGAGTACATATTTTGCCAAGTGTAAATGCTAACA
>JAAETN010000156.1 GCA_024228355.1 Maribacter sp.
CAAAGCCCGCTTCGCGGTCTTCGTTCGACCGCTGATGCAAGGCGTTATGCTCTTTAAATCGAGTAAGAAACAGATGCGGAAAATTTTTGAAAAATATGGCGTATCGGAGGAAAAAGCATCTATTGATATGGATATCGAAAACCCGAATATAAAGGAATCTCTTATTGCGCTATTAAGAGTAGATGTAAAAGATCAAAGCTCTGCATTAAAAAATATGCATACGGTGGTAGGTGTATTAAATCAAAACGGCTATGACATAGAGTCATTCTTTTCAAATTTCATTTTTGTTCCAATACATAGTGACATTAGTACTTTTGAAAAATTGTTAGAGCCATTGTTGAAGCAAAATATTATTTCGGTTTTAGTGTCAAATATTACAGGTCATATTGGTAGTTTTGGTTCAAATAAGAGGCAAACATTTGGCCATCTGTCATCAGAAACTGAAGTTCTGCTTTCTAGTCTTTTAAGTTTAGGGCTAGGTGAAATTGAAATCAGAGCATAACCAGGGCGTCCACAGGATTCCGGCGCTGACGCGCCTCCACCTGTGACGCCGGGCGTTATGCATTGAAATGAATTCATACACCGAAAAAAGTATGTCCTGGTTAATTCGATTATGCATTGTTCTATTGTTTGCACTCCTGGGGCATTCGTTAACACGCATAGAAGGTATGCCTCAAAATGATGGGGTGCCATTTGCTTTGAGCGGTGCACTATTCGCTGGTATCGCTTTGTTTATAGGTTCGTTATTGCGGCCAGCGTCAAATCAACTGGAGAATAGTCTCCCTTCAAAGCACTTTGTAGGTTTACGAGTTGGGGTGGTAGGTTTTTTTATTGCTCTGTGTGGTTGGTTGGTGGCAATATACATTAATGGTATAACTGGTTTTGTATTAGTTGCTGTTGGTATATTCGTTGGTTTTATAGGCATGCTAGTTCATTTCTATTTTATGTTTTATGGTAGCAAACATGCATAACCAGCGCAGGCAGACGGACATTTTTTCCGCTCGTTCCTCGCTCCAAAAATGCCGCTGCTGCGAGCGTTAGCTCAGTAAAATAAAATGAAGTGGTCTAAATTAAAATCTGAAATAGAAAATAGATTTTGTCCGGCACTAAATAAGCGAGTGGCAATCAACAGTACAGCCTATGGGAACTGTTCTTGTGGTCACGCATGGGTCACATTAGACAAAAAAGTAATAGCAAATTTTTGTACCAGAGCATTTTGGAATACTAGGCCTACGTTTGATAAAGAGTCAGAAAAATTTATCCAAGGTCAAGAAACCAATCCAGAAAATAAAAAATATGATAGACAGCTCGTTGAATATGGTGAAATGTCACGCCAAGATATATATAAGGCATGCTGGGAATATCTACATGATTTGAGTATTGATGAGGCTTTAGAATCAGATGATCCTCTTATTCAAACTCTAGCAGTTATAGATGGAAGGGTAGGAAAAAGAAGAGTGCAAAAAATTAATATTGAAGATCTACATCCCTTGGCTAAAAAGCTTTTAGAAGAGCGTATATCGATTGAGTCAGAGAAAAAGAGCTAACAAGTGACTATGGTGTCAATTCCTGGTTTTTTAACACATTTTAGGGTTCCACATGACGCCATCCCTGACCATCGAATTTAAGATCACAATCATTTTTCTAACACAGGCGATAATCGCTATTTTCTTCGGTTTACCGGCAGCAACCAGGCGCTGATATGTCGCTTTAAAAACAGGGTTGCACTGCATGGCCGACATCATAGCCATGTACATTACAGTTCTAATTTTATGCCTACCTCCGCGGATCATTCGCTTGCCTTCGTAAATACCACTCTCTCTATTAATCGGTGCGACACCAATCAACGCGGAAGCCTGCTTATTCGTTAGATAGCCCAATTCAGGCATATCACTAAGAAGATTAAACGCGACGATATTACCAACCCCAGGCATGCTTTGAATGATGTCATTTTTCGCTTTGTAGTCTTCACATTCTTCAATTAGTTTAGAGAGTTTGCTCTCTATTTTTACAAGTTGGTTATTGAGAGCTGTTAGCATGGGTTTAATGCTATTGGTGATTTCTTTAGGCATAATTTGAAGACGATTTTTCTCCATTGTTTGCATTGTTATTAACTGATGGCGTCTAGATAATAAATCGCTCATTAACTGCATATTTTCTGGCTTGAGCATTGATAATTCTGGTTTAATTGCTTCCCCAAAATGCGCAATGAGCTGGGCATCTAGCTTGTCGGTTTTGGCTAAACGACCGATTGCGCCAGCGAATTTCTTGATATGGGCGGGGTTGGCAACAACAAAGGGTAAGTTGGCCTTCGAACAAGCCATAATAAAAAAATGTTCGAGTCGACCAGTTGCTTCAATCACTATTCGAGCAGGCTTATATTTCCTGATCTCTGTTATAGCCTTTTTCACACCATCTTCATCATTCGAAACGGTGAAGAAAATATCTAAAGGGCGAATGTAAATATCGAGTTGGGTTTTACCTGTGTCGACACCCACATTGATTTCATTTTGATTCTTTTCGCAATACATAATAAGCTAACTCCGCCTTGCTATTCGGGCTCGAGGCCCAGTTGACTATCCGAGTGTTATGCTTGGAGTCCTATACAGTGTTCTTACTTGTTATCGGTCTCTCAAATGAGGAGCCAAGCAATGTTCGAACTGCTGTATAAGAGAGCTTTGGTTGCAGCCAAAGCCTGGGCCTCACACTACCCGAAAAGACTAAAAATTAATAATAAAGGTAAGGGTGATATTATCCATACAAAGCAATGTTACTGAAAGTCAAATGCTGGGCCAAACCCCGCCCATCATTTGCCTTCAGCAAATTGCGGCGTTATGACTTCAAAGGATTAAGAGCATTAAGGTATAGGTTTCAATTCAAATAGCGAAGGTGTTATTCTTTAGCAGCTTCGAAATAATCAAAAGCATTAATGAACGGAAAGTTTTGAAATAATGGAAACACAGCAATTAAAAACATCATTGCTTTCGGCAAACAGAACCATTGCGGTGCTAGCCAACCACTACAAAATCAAAACCCCAAATTTCAAGTTCATCGGCAATATCAATATTCACAGTCATAACAAGCGCTTCGTTGGGATGCTCCG
>JAAETN010000157.1 GCA_024228355.1 Maribacter sp.
ACGCGCGCCGCTAATCATCTAACAGCCCTCTAACCCTAACCCTAACTCTAGTACAGCAGCTGGCGGTGGAAATAATTATGTTTTTGATTAAAATTGTCGTTGCCCTCATTGCCCTCATTTCTTTGAACTCTGCTTATGTGTGTGTTTGGTAAATGCAGAAAAAAGGGGCGTGGGTGTGGTCCGTTTCAATATTGTTGTCATGGGTTGCATTGTGCTTGGTTTAATGGATTGAAGTGCCATGCGTGTAAAACAAAAGTTGGTTAAGGCTGCGGTCCTGATGCTCCTTGTTGTTCAGGCTTGACGTGTGTTCCGGATTTGCTCGAAGCGGGGGCATATACGTGCAAAGTCATCCACCGATGTGGGAAAATAAATGAAAAATGCGCTCCCACGAGTATAATCCAAATGGTGGATACTTGTTGTGACTATTTGAAGTGTAGTAGGTCGGGACATTGCGTTCGGCGGTAGCTCCCACCCTCTGTCCAAACGTAGGTACGCCTCATAAGGTGTACTTCATTATATGTGTTGCCTATAATTATTAGTTTCTTATTGGGTATAATTCCTTCTTGTTAGCACTTCGTAGCCATTGATTGTGTAACGTCCTCAATAAGTCCGTATAATATAAACATCACTTCTTGTTATGTTCTTATTAAAAAAAAAATTTGAGTGATTAAGAATAGTTCGAATTTTGAATTTGAATTTAACATCATTGTTTTGGGGGACGTCGAAAAGATGTGAATTTGGGCACCATGGAGAGGTCCATAAAAATCATTCCATTCGATGGGAAAGACGGAGATTGGAGGGAATGGAGTGCTAAGTTTCTAACAAAAGCAAATTTGCACGGGTACAAAGATGTGTTGCTGGGAAATATAAAGGTCCCTCCTGAAAAAAAGGAGACTTTAAGAGAGAATGAAGCCATGGCT
>JAAETN010000158.1 GCA_024228355.1 Maribacter sp.
CAGTGAGTTTTCCTTCTTTTAGTAAGGCAAAATCGACGGCGTCAGAACTAGATCTTACGATTAATTCTCTATTCACCTGATTTTATTTATATCTGTTCCTCCTTAATCAATTGGAGTAAACAAATAGATTAAACAATAATATTTGCAGGTTGTATAAACCCGTCGAAATTCTTTTTGGAATTTCTATGTCAATGAACGTATTAAACGAAAAAGTAGTTGAAAACAACTACTTTTTCTTGTGTCGGTTAGCTCTTCTACGCTTCTTGCGCTTATGAGTAGCTACCTTATGTCTTTTTCTTTTCTTACCACTCGGCATAAAGTTCTTATTTAAAGATTATTATTTTACTTGAACGTTGCTCTTTACTCCTTCTACAAAAACCTTGGCCGGTTTAAATGCCGGAATATTATGTGCCGGTATTTTAATGGTAGTATTTTTAGAGATGTTTCTCCCAGTTTTTTCTGCCCTGGTTTTAATGATAAAACTACCAAATCCTCTTAGATAAACATTGTCACCACTTTCCAAAGAGGTCTTTACCTCTTCCATAAAGGATTCTACAGTTGCTTGAACATCTCCTTTTTCTATTCCCAGTTTGTCTGAGATTTTCGATACTATTTCCGCTTTCGTCATCTTAATAATTATATTTTCTGTATGTTTTTTCGGCTTGCAAATATATAAATTAAATTCAATCTTTTATTCTAATCAGCTAATTTTAAGTATATAAACACCTACTTTTAGCTAATAGTATTCGAGTATATGATTTTTTCCCAAAAAATTCTTCTTTGGTATGCCAAAAATAAGAGAACCTTACCTTGGAGACGTACAAAGGATCCATATAGAATTTGGCTTTCTGAAATTATGCTACAACAAACCAGGGTTGCCCAAGGAATGCCCTATTACTTGAAATTTATAGAACAATTTCCTTCGGTCCATGATTTAGCGAAAGCAACAGAGGAACGGGTGTTGAAATTATGGCAAGGTTTAGGGTATTATTCGAGGGCAAGAAATCTACATGCCACAGCGAAAATGGTAGTAACCGATTATGAAGGGGAATTTCCGAGTACCTATAAGGAGCTATTACAACTTAAAGGTGTTGGGGATTATACCGCGAGTGCCATTGCCTCGATATGTTTTGATGAACCAGAACCTGTCGTTGATGGCAATGTTTATAGGGTTCTATCTCGGTATTATGGGGCCGAATTTCCGATAAATAGCACAAAGGGGATTGGTTTTTTTAAGGAATTGGCTCGAGAAGTAATGGATTCTGATAATATAAGGGACTATAACCAAGGTATTATGGAATTCGGTGCTATGCAATGCGTCCCAAAAAGCCCTGATTGCACCGTTTGCCCTTTGAATGATGGATGCATGGCACTACAAAAGAATAAAGTGGATGAATTGCCAGTTAAATTGAATAACACTAAAATCAGAAACAGATATTTCAATTATTTGGTTGTTGTGGATTCAAATAATAAAACACTTTTAAGACAAAGGGAAGGAAGGGGCATTTGGCAAAATCTATGGGAATTCCCCTTACTGGAAACCAATGAAAAAATCAATCTAAAAGAAATGGAGGACAGAATCAGGGAAGTTATAAAAGTAGATGACCCGCCTGAAATTTATCAGTTCAATCAAGATGATATTATACATAAGCTCTCGCACCAGCATTTGCATACCAAATTTTGGATATTGAAAACCGAGACCAATTTGGAAGAAGGAATTTATTTCAAAACTCTAGATCAATTTCCCGTACCGGTTTTGATTGCTGATTTTATTAAAACATTTAAAATTTAGTACTTTTGAACATTAGACAAAAATTATGAGTGGAACATTGAATAAAGTTATGCTAATTGGGCATTTGGGAGACGAAGTGAAAATGCACTATTTTGAAGGAGGGGGTAGTATAGGTAGATTCCCTATTGCTACCAATGAGACCTATACGAGTAAGCAAACGGGTGAGCGCGTAACCAATACGGATTGGCATAATATTGTCGTACGAAATAAAGCTGCAGAAATTTGCGAAAAATACCTTAGTAAAGGGGATAAAATTTATGTCGAAGGCCGTTTAAAAAATAGACAATGGCAAGGTGAAGATGGCAATACAAGGTATACCACCGAGGTGCATGTGCAGGATTTCACTTTCCTTTCGACCAAAAAGGAAAGTCTGGCCAATGCCCAAGCAAGCGGTCAGCCCCAACAACCGGTCCAAACACAGGCTCCTGCCAAGACTGCAGAACCGAGTGCAACTATTGAGCCGGAGCAGGATGATGATTTACCATTTTAGACAAATCAAATCAAAATTTTTAGCTATTGGACCCTGATCCCCTTAGTTTTTTTCTGAACTTTTTGGCTTTTGAGAGTGCCTTTATACTCAATATTTGCATCCTTTTGCTGTTATTGCTTTGTTCGGCATTGATTTCTGGGGCAGAGGTAGCTTTTTTCGGTCTGTCAATCACTGATATCAACACAATTGAACAAAACAATACTACAAGGGGTAATATCATTGTAAAACTGTTGAATCGCCCAAAAAAATTATTGGCTACCATACTCATTGCCAATAATGCCATTAACATTGGAGTAGTACTTCTTTTTAATGTTATTGGTGATACTTTATTCTCAAATATCAATTATAAATTGTTCAATTTTATCTCTGTTCGTTTTTTGTTGGAAGTGATTGTTGCCACTTTTCTCATTTTAATGTTCGGAGAGATATTGCCAAAAGTATATGCCAACAGAAATCGGATAAGTTTTTCCCATTTTATGTCTTATCCCTTAAAAGCACTCGATTTTCTTTTTGCCCCCTTGAGCCTACCGATGCGTTCGGCAACGATTTTTCTCAATAATAAGTTAGGAAAATACAAATCAAACTTAAGCGTAGACCATTTGTCACAGGCTTTGGAACTTACCTCTGAAGGTGATACGACCATAGAGGAACAAAAACTTTTGGAAGGTATTGTTTCCTTTGGCAGCACCGATACAAAGCAAGTTATGCGGCCCAGGATAGATTTATTCGCTTTGAGCGAAGACATGAAATTCCTGGATGTACTTGACGAAATAAAAACCCAGGGATATTCTAGAATTCCAGTTTTTTCAGAAAATATGGACAATGTTTTGGGCGTTCTCTATGTGAAGGACCTATTGCCATATATTGATCGTAAGACCTATAATTGGATTTCGTTGATTCGTGAGCCCTATTTTGTGCCTGAGAATAAAAAATTGGACGACCTTTTGAATGAATTCCAAGAAAAGAAAAATCATTTGGCGGTGGTAGTTGACGAATATGGAGGTACATCGGGAATTGTTACACTTGAGGATATCATTGAGGAAATTGTTGGGGATATCAGCGATGAGTTCGATGATGAGGACTTAGTGTATTCTAAATTGGATGACTTTAATTATGTTTTTGATGGCAAAACAGCCTTAAAGGATTTTTATCGGGTTGTAAAGATTGAAGATGATGAGGATTTTGAGGAACAAAAAGGGGAATCAGAAACGATTGCCGGATTTGTCTTGGAGATTGCTGGAAGTTTTCCTAGGAAAGGCGAAAAAGTAGTGTTCAAAAACTATGCATTCATTGTAGAGAGTCTAGATAAAAAGAGATTAAAACAAATAAAAGTAATCTTACCCCATGAAAATTAAGAGTGTTTTACTTTTACTGGCAGCATTATTGCTTTTCA
>JAAETN010000159.1 GCA_024228355.1 Maribacter sp.
ATGGAAGATAATCCCAGGTTTCGCCCCCAATCCTTCTTTAAAGTTGATGGATCAGGTACGGGAGGTTTTAAGCTATCGTCATTTATCCTGAATGGTAGTAAGCTATATCATGGAAATCAAGAAGTAATTTAGACAGTGAACCAGAAAGCACCAGACATATCATTTTTTTCTATTTTACCTCAGTAGTATCCGGTTAGGTTTTTGCGTATACCACTTTTGTCATACCTGAATTCCTTTATCGGGTATCCATGGTGGCTAGTTTGTCATAGATTCCCGCTAAAGACATGCGGGAATGACAGTATTGGGACATTGATTTGAACACGCAAAAACCTAACCGGACGGCACTGATTTTACCTTGAAGTTTTCATACCAACTCTTTTACAATATTTGAAAATTTTACATTTGCTGCACCATGGTGAAATGGGTACGCAGAGATTTTGACCGTATGTTACCAGAAGGTCATTGTAGATTAGCCAGTGTTTTTTGGGTAACTTCTTTCTAAGGGCAAA
>JAAETN010000160.1 GCA_024228355.1 Maribacter sp.
AAAGGGGAGTACCAGTTCAGCGGTGATTCATGTGGCGTAATTTCATTGATTCACGAACAGTCCCAAGATATTAATCAAGGTGTAGACAGAGGTTCAAAGGAAGAACAAGGAGCAGGTGATCAAGGAATGATGTTCGGATACGCAACCAAGGAAACTGAAAATTACATGCCCTTGGCATTGGATATTTCCCATAGAATTTTAGAAACCTTGGCAGATTTAAGAAGGGAAGGCAATGAAATACCCTATTTAAGACCAGATGCGAAGTCACAGGTGACTATAGAATATTCCGATTCGAATGTTCCGCAGCGTATAGATACCATTGTAATTTCTACACAGCACGATCCATTTGATACTGATGATGAGAGAATGCTGGCTAAAATCAAGGAAGACATCATTACGATCTTGATTCCAAGAGTAGTAGCTGAACTACCTTTAAATAATCAAGCTTTATTTGATGATCAAATAAAATATCATATAAATCCAACAGGAAAGTTCGTGATTGGTGGGCCACACGGTGATACAGGTTTGACCGGTAGAAAGATAATTGTTGATACATATGGTGGTAAAGGTGCGCATGGTGGTGGAGCCTTTAGTGGCAAAGACCCCAGTAAGGTTGATAGAAGTGCTGCGTACGCAGCACGTCATGCAGCAAAGAATCTTGTGGCTGCTGGTGTTTCAGATGAGATTTTAGTGCAGGTTAGTTATGCCATTGGCGTTGTTGAACCTACTTCAATATTTGTAAATACCTATGGTACTTCAAAGATTGAATATACAGATGGCGAAATCGCAGATATGATTTCACAATTATTTGATATGCGACCATTTGCTATCGAAGAACGTCTAAAATTGAGGAATCCGATTTATTTGGAAACCGCGGCATATGGTCATATGGGCAAGGAGCCTAAAAAGGTTACAAAGGTTTTTGAATCGCCCTATAATGGCCGCATTGAAATGGACTTGGAACTCTTTACTTGGGAAAAGTTAGACATGGTAGATGCGGTTAAAAAGGCTTTCAAAATGTAATTATTGCTTAAAAGATTAGGTAAAACAAAAATTGCAGCCTTATATTTGTCGCTCAAAAGTTCAAACACATATTGAATTGTTATCAAGAAAGGTGGAGGGAATAGACCCTATGAAGCCTTAGCAACCCTTTGTGTCATACAAAGAAGGTGCTAAATTCTATCACGTCTACGGCGTGAGAGATAACGAAACATATTACAGTGATGTAATTGTCTCTTTCTTTTTAACTTTTTGATTATTCCTAGTTGCCAACAGTAACCTAGGTTCTAGTGTTTTGATTTGTTTTAGTATTAATTAAAAAATTAAAATCATGAGTAATCAAAAATTTTCTACAAATGCATTGCATGCTGGGCATGATACATCAGTGAACGGAGGAACACGGGCAGTGCCAATTTATCAGAGTACCGCTTTCGTTTTTAATGATTCCGATCATGCTGCCAACCTTTTCGCTTTGGCAGAAACTGGCAATATCTATACAAGGATAAATAACCCTACCAATGATATTTTGGAGCAACGCTTGGCAGCCTTGGAAGGCGGTATTGCTTCTGTCGTTACAGCTTCTGGAACAGCAGCTATTTCAACGGCATTGCTTGTGTTGTTGAAATCAGGTGATCATATTGTTGCCTCTAACAGTCTCTATGGAGGAACTTATAATCTCCTGAGTGTTACATTACCACGATTGGGTATCACAACTACTTTTGTTGATCCTGTAGATCCAAACAATTTTGGAAAAGCGGTTCAGGATAACACAAGAGCCATTTTTGTGGAATCTTTGGGTAATCCTAAACTGGATGTATTGGATTTAAAAGCCATTTCTACCGAAGCTAAAGCGGCTAAAGTCCCATTCATTGTTGATAATACAGTTGCCACTCCTGCATTATTAAATCCAATTGAGCATGGAGCTAACATTGTAATTCACTCTTTGACCAAATACATTAATGGAAATGGTACAGCTTTGGGTGGAGCCATAATTGATGCGGGTACTTTTGACTATGGAAACGGAAATTTCCCAGAATTCACTGAACCCTCAGCAGGTTATCATGGATTGGTGTATCACGAGGCATTGGGGCCAACTGCTTTTATTGCAAAAGCACGAATTGAAGGTTTACGAGATCACGGTGCCGCTTTAAGTCCGTTCAACGCCTTTCAGATTATTCAAGGATTGGAGACTTTGGAAATACGTATTAAAAAACATAGTGAAAATGCCTTGGCATTGGCGAAATGGTTAGAAAATAGGGATGAGGTAACCTGGGTTAATTATCCTGGGCTAAAGTCAAATAAATACTTTGCGCAAGCTGAGGCCTATTTGCCTAAGGGACAAAGTGGAATCGTTACTTTTGGTGTTAAAGGAGGCTTTGATTCTGCGAAGAAGATTGCCGATGAAACAAAAATATTCTCTTTATTGGCAAATATTGGTGATACAAAATCCCTGATAATACATCCTGCGAGTACGACCCATCAACAATTGGATGAAGCTGCCCAGGAATCAACGGGAGTAACGAAAGATTTGATTAGATTATCGGTAGGACTAGAGAATTTAGACGATTTGCAAACTGATTTAGAGCAAGCATTTGCTACAATTGACAAGTCGGTTTTAGCCTAATTCAATAATTTCCTAAGGTATACCGACTAAAGTAAGTATTCAAATTAAACAGCACATTCATAATGCTACATCAATTAGAATTAAAAAATTATACAACTCTTAGTGGGGTCTCACAGGATATTTCACTTTCATATCAGTTATTTGGAAAACCACTTCATGAGGCACCTATTGTTATGGTTAATCACGCCTTGACCGGAAATTCAAATGTTACAGGCAAAGACGGTTGGTGGTCAGCATTAATTGGCGAGGGAAAATGTATCGATACCAATAAGTACACTATTATGGCATTCAATATACCTGGGAATGGATATGATAGCTTTGTAGTTGAAAATTATAAGGATTTTGTCGCTGGTGATGTTGCAAAGATCTTTTTACAGGGTCTTGAAGAATTGAAAATTAAAAAACTATTTGCTGTGATCGGTGGTTCATTGGGTGGTGGTATTGCCTGGGAAATGGCTGCTTTAGATCCGAAATTAATTACTCATTTGATTCCAGTTGCCTCAGATTGGAAATCAACAGATTGGCTTATCGCTAATTGCCAGATTCAAGAACAGTTTTTGATCAATTCAAAGCAACCTGTTCGTGATGCGCGTATGCATGCCATGCTATGTTATCGCACCCCAGAATCATTTAAGGAACGTTTTAAAAGAAGCACGAACGAGGAACTGCAGGTTTTTAATGTAGAAAGTTGGTTGATGCATCATGGCGAAAAGTTAAAAGATCGTTTTCAACTGTCTGCCTATAAATTAATGAACCAACTATTGAAGACCATAGATATCACTAGAAATGGTGATTCTGCGTTTATAGACCTTCAAAATAGTGATACCAATATTCATATTGTAGGAGTCGATTCGGATCTCTTTTTTACAGCAATTGAAAACAAGGAAACCTTTCGGCAATTGGCACAGGCCAAAAGCAATGTTACCTATGGGGAAGTACAGTCCTTGCACGGTCACGACGCATTTTTGATTGAGTTTGAACAAATGCAGAAACTCCTGAATGGAATTTTCAATGCAAATGGAAAGACGGAGCGTATAAAAATTATAAAATTTGGTGGCAAATCGCTGAGCAATGGTGTAGGTTTAGGGCATGTTTTGGATATTATTACGCAAAAAGTCAATAATAGCGAAAATATAGCTGTGGTACTATCAGCGCGTGAAAAGGCAACTGACCAGCTTGAGTCTATGTTAAAAAAAGCAGCTGAGGGCGATGATTATTCTGAAGATTTTATAGCTTTTGAAAAGTATCAGACCCACACCTTTAAGAATGTAAATTTATCCGCTGAATATGAAGTATTGTTCAAATTATTTGAAGGAGTTTCATTATTGGGTGACTATAGTGCTAAGATTAGGGATCAAGTCTTGGCTTTCGGGGAGGTGATTTCAGCCAAACTAATAACCAAGTTATTAATAGGTAAAGGTATTAATGCCAAGCTGATGGATTCCCGAAAACTGATCAAAACCGATAATACCTTTGGTGATGCACATGTGATAGAAGCAGTCTCAAAAGAAAATGTACTTCATGAATTTTCACATTTAAACCATGATACCGTACCCGTTATTACGGGATTTATTGCTTCAACCATAGATAATGAGACGACTACCTTGGGAAGGAATGGCAGTAACTACTCAGCAGCGATGCTGGCTAATTACCTTGATGCCGAAGAGCTCCAGAATTATACGCACGTTGATGGAATTTTTACCGCTAATCCAGATTATGTTGCAGAGGCGCAGCGCATTTCTGAATTATCGTACAGTGAAGCGAATGAGCTCGCCAACTTTGGCGCCAATATCCTGCATGCCAAAACGATAATTCCATTAATAGAAAAAAATATTCCACTGAGAATCCTGAACACTTTTAATCATGAAGGCGAGGGAACACTTATTAGTGCTAAAACGAACAAAGAGGGAATTAAATCATTATCGGTGATTGAGGATGTTGCGCTAATTAATCTGGAGGGCCGCGGACTTTTGGGAAAAGTTGGTATTGACGCACGGATTTTTAGGTCTCTTGGTGAAAACAATATCAGTGTAAGTATTATTTCACAAGGATCCTCAGAGCGTGGTATTGGTCTGGTTGTCAATGCAGACAAAGCGCAAAGGGCTAAAGTAGCATTGCAGCGTGAATTCAGCAGTGATTTTCAATCCAAGGACATCAATAGGATTACAGTTGTGAAGAACGTGTCTGTCATTTCTATCGTGGGTCAGGATTTGAGTACATTCCACAAACCGTATAATTCATTGATTAAAAACCAAGTAGTTCCTTTATTGTTCAATAATACGGTTACTGGTAAGAATGTGAGTTTGGTGGTCAAGAAATCTGATTTGCATAAGGCATTGAATGTAATGCATGGGCAGATTTTTGGATTCAGTAAGAAAGTAAACGTTGCGATTTTTGGGCATGGAAATGTGGGGGGTACATTGATTGACCAAATATTAAAATCGTCCAAAACCATTGAAAAACGCAAAGGGGTAGACCTGAATGTTTTTGTGGTCGCAAATTCAAAAAAAGCATTGTTCAACGAAAAAGGGATTCCCAAAAGTTGGAAGTCTGCCATAAAGGAACAAGGTGTTCCCTATCAAATGAAGGATATTTTTACGTATGCGAAAAAGCATCACTTTGAAAACTTGATAGCCGTAGACAATACTGCAAGTGAAGATTTTGTGGCCAATTATTTTGAGTTTGTCGAAAATGGATTTGATTTGGTTTCTTCCAATAAAATAGCCAATACCCTTGGTTTTGATTACTACAAATTATTGCGGGATGAATTGGCGAAAAATCAAAAGCAGTATTTATATGAAACTAACGTTGGTGCCGGGTTACCATTAATAGATACCATTAAACTATTACATCTGTCAGGAGAGAATATAACTAGGATAAAAGGGGTGTTTTCCGGTTCGTTGAGTTATATTTTCAATACTTTTTCCGAGGTCAATACCTCATTCTCTTCAATTTTGAAAGATGCTATGAAGAAAGGCTATACCGAACCTGATCCACGAGAAGATCTATCGGGTAACGACGTGGGACGCAAATTATTGATTTTAGCGAGGGAATTGGAATTAAGGAACGAATTTTCGGATATAAAAATTCAAAACTTGATTCCTGAGTTATTACAAAATGGAAGTGTTGATGATTTTATGGGTAATTTAGAAGTGCTCAATGATAAGTTCAATGAGCTGAAAAAGAATCAAAAACCAAATCATGTATTAAGATATGTCGGTGACTTACATGGAGATTTAAGAAAGGAAAAAGGCAAATTGGATGTTAAGCTGATTTCTGTGCCCAAGGAAAGTGCACTGGGACAAGTAAAAGGTTCTGATTCTATAATTGAGATCTATACGGAGTCTTATGGTGAGCACCCCTTGGTAATACAAGGAGCTGGGGCAGGAGCTGCGGTAACAGCAAGAGGAGTCTTTGGTGATATTCTTCGAATTGCAGAAAAAGGATAGTTATGAGCAAGAAACTTAAATTTGAGACTGATGCTATACGAACGCAATTAGAGCGATCGCAATATTTGGAGCATTCGAGTCCATTATATCTTACGTCTAGTTTTGTCTTCGAAGATGCGGAAGACATGCGTGCTTCATTTGCCGAAGAAAAGGAAAGGAATGTATATTCTCGATATTCAAATCCAAATTCTTCTGAATTCATAGATAAAGTCTGTAAAATGGAAGGCGCGGAGGAAGGTTTTGCATTTGCATCGGGAATGGCAGCGGTGTTTTCTACTTTTGCTGCCTTATTGGATAGTGGTGACCATATTCTGTCAGCTAGAAGTGTTTTTGGCTCTACACATAGTTTGTTCACGAATTTTTTTCCTAAATGGAATATTACACATAGTTATTTTAAGATTGATGAGTTGGATAGCATTGACCAACTTGTAACTCCACAAACCAAAATTATTTATGCAGAATCGCCAACCAATCCTGGTGTCGATATTTTGGATTTGGAAGCACTGGGTAAAATCGCTAAAAAACATAAATTAATACTGATTATAGATAATTGTTTTGCATCACCTTATTTACAGCAACCCATTAAGTTTGGCGCAGATTTGGTGATTCATTCAGGAACTAAATTAATGGATGGTCAGGGAAGAGTGCTTGCTGGAATCACAGTAGGTAGCAGTAAATTGATAGATAAAATTTATCGATTCTCTCGTATTACAGGACCGACACTTTCTCCTTTTAATGCCTGGTTATTATCAAAAAGTTTGGAGACTTTGGCCGTAAGGGTAGATAGGCATTGTGAGAATGCACTGAAATTGGCCAAGTTCCTGGAACAACACCCAAAAGTCAATTGGGTAAAATATCCATTTTTAAAATCGCACCCTAAATATGAAATTGCCAAAAAGCAAATGAAAGCAGGGGGTTGTGTAGTGGCGTTTGAGGTTAAGGGCGGTCTGAATGAAGGACGTAAGTTTTTCGATGCAATTAAGTTACTATCGTTATCTGCAAATTTAGGGGATTCAAGAAGTATCATTACACATCCCGCATCAACGACCCATAGCAAACTATCTAAAGAAGATAGGCTGGCTGTTGGTATTACAGATGGTTCTGTTAGAATTTCAGTGGGATTGGAGCATATTGATGATATAATCCGAGATATAGATCAAGCATTAAGTTAGTCTATAGTTTTAATGGGTTTTGAACAACCAATGAACTAGAATGGTAATTTTACCTATCTTCGCCATATGCTCTCCAAAAAGACAAAATACGGTTTAAAAGCACTGAGTTATTTAGCTTTACAAAAGGATAGACAGCCTGTTCCCATCGCAGAAATCGCTAAGCATGAGAATATTTCACAAAAGTTTTTGGAAAGTATTTTATTGACCCTACGTAAAACAGGAATTCTTGGTTCCAAAAAAGGCAAGGGCGGGGGATACTATCTTATCAAAGCACCAAAGGAAATTCTTATGACCGATGTTATGCGAATTCTTGAAGGACCTATTGCCATGGTGCCTTGCGTGAGTTTGAATTTTTACGAAAAATGTGAAGATTGCCCCAATGAAGGTACGTGTTCAGTGCATAAATTGATGCTTCAGGTAAGGGATAGTACTTTGGAAATTTATAGAAATAATACATTGGCCGATATAGTTAAGTAACTTCTTCTGTTCACATTTTAACACTTTTTATGTAATCAGGTCCTGAAATCAACAGTGTTCGCACTGATTGATCAAATATCTTTCATTCAGGACTTAATAATTTTATTAATCTATTAAAACTATGGGGTAATTCGACATTTAATTGTTTTTTAACGCATCCGTATTGAATATAAACCTATTTTTGCCTACTCTATTAAATCCATAGGGTAATAAATTTTATAGATAATGATTGCGGACCAACTTGTTTTAAATAAAAAGGCGACGAAAAGTGATTATAGCACTGATAAAAAGTCGGAAAAACCAATTCGTAGTATAGCAAAGGCCTTGAGCTGGAGAGTTGTAGGTACTTTGGATACATTGCTAATTTCATATATTTTAACTGGTAAAATCACCATAGCTGCTTCGATTGCCTCAATCGATTTTTTGACCAAAATGGTTTTATACTTCTTTCACGAAAGAGTATGGAATTTGGTCAGCTGGGGTAAATAATGTGATTTAAATTGTAAAACTGGAAAGATGGATTTTACAGCTGAACAAATAAAAAAATTGAACATTCAATTTAAAGGAATACCACCTGAGGAAATTATTTTTTGGGCGATTAAATTTGCCAAAAATCCGGTGGTAACAACAAATTTCAGACCTTATGAGGTAGCCATTCTCAATGCGGTTACAGAGGTCAGAAAAACCATGCCAGTAGTTTGGTGTGACACGGGTTATAATACACCTCAAACCTATAAGCATGCTGAAGAATTGATTACTACATTAGGATTGAATGTAAAATTATTTGTACCAAAACAAACCTCTGCACATCGCGATGTCGTAATGGGAATTCCCGGTATAGACGATCCGAAACATGCCGAATTTACGAAACAGGTGAAATTGGAGCCTTTTAGAAGGGCTATGTCCGAACTTAAGCCCGATGTTTGGTTCACAAACCTTAGGAAAGGACAAACCGCTTTAAGAGATACCCTTGATATTTTAAGTTTAAGTAAAGATGGTGTACTCAAAGTGAGTCCTTTCTACCATTGGAGTGATGGTCAGTTGGATATGTACCTTGAAGATAGAAACCTACCTAATGAGCATAAATATTTTGATCCAACCAAGGTATTGGAAAACCGCGAATGTGGTTTGCACATTTAAATAAAATATTGATTACGAACAGCATATGAAAGATACATCACATATTAACCCTTTAGAAAATGAAGCCATTTACATTATGCGTGAAGTGGCGGCTCAATTTGAAAAACCTGTTTTGCTTTTTTCTGGAGGTAAGGATTCAATAACCTTGGTTCGATTAGCTCAAAAAGCCTTTTACCCAGCGAAGATTCCTTTTCCATTAATGCATATTGATACGGGGCATAATTTTCCTGAAACCATAGAATTTAGGGATAGACTGGTTGAAGAGTTAGGATTGGAATTAATCGTGCGGAATGTACAGGAATCTATTGATCAAGGAAAGGTAAAAGAAGAAACCGGCAGGTATTCAAGTAGAAATGCCTTGCAGACCACCACACTTTTAGATGCTATTGAAGAGTTCAAGTTCGATGCTTGCATTGGAGGTGCGAGGCGCGATGAAGAGAAAGCAAGAGCCAAAGAACGTATTTTTTCGGTTAGGGATGATTTTGGACAGTGGGATGAAAAAAATCAAAGGCCCGAATTATTCGATATGTTGAATGGTCAAATAGAATTAGGCCAAAACGTTCGGGTTTTTCCAATTTCCAATTGGACGGAACTGGATGTTTGGTCCTATATTGAAAAAGAGGATATTGAAATCCCATCAATTTATTTTGCACATAAGAGAAAGATATTTTTGCGTGACGGATTGATTTGGTCACATTCAGATTTTGTATACCAAGAAGACCATGAAGAGGTCTTGGAAGAAACGGTCAGATTCAGAACCGTAGGGGATATGAGCTGTACGGCGGCGGTACTTTCTGAAGCTTCGGACATTGCAAGCGTGGTTCAGGAAATTAGGGAATCAAGTATTTCAGAACGTGGTGCACGTATAGATGATAAGCGTTCAGAGGCAGCCATGGAAAAAAGAAAACAACAAGGATATTTTTAAAATCTGTTAATAGTTTATCGTTGCTCGTTGTCAGAAGATTTACAGACAGCAACTATAACTTACAACGAACACCAAAAAGAAAATGGAAGTACTAAAAATAGCAACAGCTGGAAGTGTTGATGACGGAAAGAGCACTTTGATCGGTAGAATTCTTTACGATACAAAATCATTGACAACAGATAAGTTAGAGGCCATTGAAAAAACCAGTAAACAAAAAGGTTACGATTATTTGGATTTTTCATTAGCCACTGATGGTTTGGTGGCTGAAAGGGAACAGGGAATTACTATTGATGTGGCACATATCTATTTTTCAACTCCTTACAAAAGTTATATTATAGCAGATACTCCAGGGCATGTGGAATATACTAGGAATATGGTAACAGGTGCTTCGACCTCACAGGCCGCAATTATCTTAATTGATGCTAGAAAAGGAGTTATTGAGCAAACCAATCGTCATTTTTTCATCAATAATCTCTTACGGATAAAAGATGTGATTGTTGCTATAAATAAAATGGATCTAGTTGATTTTTCAGAGGAAATATACAATTCAATAAAGGCCGATTTCGAGGAGTTGATGAGTAAAAGGGACTACCAAGAACAGAATATTACCTTTATTCCTGTGAGTGCATTGAAAGGCGATAATGTTGTCAATCATTCAAAAAACACACCTTGGTATAATGGACAGACATTGCTTGAACATTTGGAGCAATTAGATCGAAAGGATATCTATAATACAGGGACTCCCAGATTTCCAGTTCAATATGTCATCCGTCCTAAGACCGAAGAATTTCACGATTTCAGGGGTTTTGCAGGAAAGGTATACGGTGGTGAGCTGAAGGTTGGCGACGAGGTTGTGGCTTTACCATCCGAAACGAGGTCGAAAATCAAGGATATTTACTATTACAATGAAAAATGCCAAACGGCATCAAGAAGATCATCAGTTACCATTACATTGGAAGATGAGATCAATGTTAGTAGAGGTGATATGCTTGTGAAAATTGGAGATTTACCCACCATAGACAAACAATTTACAGCAACTATTTCTTGGATGGATGCTAAAAACCTTAATGCCGGAAACAAGTATGTTTTGCAGCATGGAGTTAATAAAGTATTGGCCAGGGTAGAAAATATCCATCATAAGATCAATCCGGACTATTCCGGTATCGAAGAGGATATTGATTCGTTGAAAATCAATGATATTGCCAAGGTAACATTCAAGTTAAACAAACCAATTTTCTTTGATGCATTCAAGAACCATAGAACCAATGGATCTTTTATATTAATTGATGCACAATCAAACAGTACGGTAGGCGCGGGGTTTATTAGTTAATTCTAAAAACTCAAGAATGAATTTAAATTTTCGTTCGAAATTAATCTATTAAACAGATAGGTAAAGTAGGATAATAATTCAAATGTTACATTGAAAAAGAATTATGCGAAGTTTTAGGACAGAATTAGAGAACCCGATTGTAGAAAAGGATATTATTGATCTGGAGGCGAAAATTCGTCAGTTCAAGGAAGGTGATATCAATGAGGAAAAATTTCGAAGCCTCCGTCTGGCACGTGGTGT
>JAAETN010000161.1 GCA_024228355.1 Maribacter sp.
AGTTAGAAATGTTTTTAGCCTTTTTCTATTCCACTGTCGTTTTAATTCTTTGGATGTTATTTAGATAGATTAATTAATTGTTAACCTCCCAAAGTAATTTGGGAGTTTTTTTATGTCAATTTTTTAGAGTTACGCTTATCGGTCAGGGATTATGCTCTGTGGATGCGCAGCATACACGATAAGAGCATTGGCTGCGCATCTATGGAGTATATCCATTGTTGTGTGTACGTTTCACAAGTTAAGAAATGAAACTAGCAAATACAAGACTTCCCTAGTTGATGCGTAGTTATTCCCTGACCGTTGTGAGTGATTGAGTGTTATGGGAGTCGTAAAAACCATCTATTCATGCGAGTGCTGGTTTTTACAGCGGAGTAACACGTCACTTGTGCAATTGCTGCCAACATCCTGCTAAACGTAGTTCTGCTTTGAGAACGAAGATACAAAAAGTGGAGATAATGAAGCGTTAAGTCGTGCGGAAGCACGATAGCCATTATCCGCCTCGTTTAGCGGATTTTTCTCTTTAGAAAAATTTGATAAGTGAGCCACTTTATTGGATCGGGAGTTCGATGAGCAGAGCCAAATTGCTTTTAGCACTGCCGATGGCTTACGTTTTCCCTCGATGGGCAGTGAGAGCTGAATTTAGTAAATAGTCTTTATTGCAATTTGGTTTAGCAGGATGATGGAATGCGTGTCCCAAAATAGTGGGAGCAACGCAGTTGCGGAGCTGTTTTGGTCAGCTTTTGCTGAATGTATTCCATCGGTCTAGTATAAGAATAGTAGCGGATTTTGAAACGCTAACTTTTCGGTTAAATACTATCCTCTTTTATTAGTACTTACTTTAGTTTTAGCGATTAAATCGCAATTATTTTTATACATTGTTGTGTTTTAGTGCTTTCCATTATTCATAAAGTACGTGTAATGTTTCTTTTGTTTTCTTCATACTAAAAGTATTAACTAATTTCTTGTTAAATTAGTAAACCTTTAGTTGACGTAGTGACAGTATTAAGTTTGCTGTGTATTTTAAAAACTCCCTGTCTCTGATTCCATAACCATCTAGTCCTCTAAGTTTAATACCATTAGGCTCATCTCCATTTATTTCTAACCAAAATAATGTGTAACCATTTTTTGAAGAGAACCAAATTTTATCCCTTTCTCTGCGTATGGTATACTTACTTACTTCATCAGCATATGGTGAATCGCGAATCAATTCATAATTTCCAACGGTTATAAGCTTTCGAGCTTCCTCGAGTTTCTTGATTTGTTTTCCTCCGGAAATAACCAAGTATCCAAAAATGATTACAAATATTATAACGATAATTATAACTACTTTCATGGCTCAAAACTGGGTTTTACCTAATCGCAATTAACCTGAAACAAAGGGCTTTCATTTATTTTAGGTTTTGCGGATTCTTTGCTGTGCTTTTTTAAAATCTTATATACATAAACAATAGACATCTTTTCATATGAATCTTCAGATAAGTTGTTTTCTTCACCTTCTACATAGTATTCAGTATCAATAAAGGCATTTTTTTGTTCGTTGAACACGTGATGTTCATTTATGTCTTGCTGACTTCCGTCTTCATTATCTATTTGACCAAATACATTATAAGATGGATTTAGATAGATAGTATCCCTGTTTAATTCCATATCAATAAATTTTTTGATAAATTCAAGATCCTCTCCGACTTCTTCTAAAGGAGTTCGTTCAGAAGATTTCCTTCCTCCGTCTTCAAAATAAAGTTGATTGTCTTTAAATATAACAATCAACGGGTTTGATTCATAATTACTTACTTCAACATAGCCAGCAACAAAATCATTATACCTCTCAGGATTGTTGATTGTAATAATAGAGTGGTTTGTGTCAACATCAGCATGCTGAATGGACATAAATGAGATGTTTTTCGCAATTGTATTAAACGTATGCACATAAGGGTAAGAAAAGCAGTTAGCGTTTTCATTAAATACACGCTGCATTGTGTATCCTTCTTCTTTATCTTTTTTTAGTTGAACAAACGTTTCGCCATTTTCAAAACCATTAAAAGAGATTTTAGTATTGCCTTCTAGCCCTTTATTATATCGTCCAAATAGTTCAAATTTACTTTCACTAGGGTTGAATGAAAGCTGATAAATATCTTTTCCTATATTTTTCCATTTCCCAATTTTAAGTCCTCCGAAATGAGCAATGGCATAGTCCCCATTCTCTAAGATAAATAAATGACTCCCTCCTTCTGGCGAGGAAGATCCTAAATTATACAGACCCACTATTCCGGAATGGTTTTGACCGTTTGCTAGATTTGACATAATTATAATTGTAAGTAAAAGTTTTATTTTTTTCATTAATTAAGAATATTAATAAAATGAATTTATTTATTCTATTTCAGTACGGGTCAGCATTAAACACAACATCCTGCTAAACGCAGTTCTGCTTTGAGAACGAAGATACAAAAAGTGGAGATAATGAAGCGTTAAGTCGTGCGGAAGCACGATAGCCATTATCCCTCTCGCTTAAGGTATTTTTCCCTAGAAAAATTCATTAAGTGAGCCACTTTATTGGATCGGGAGTTTGAGGAGCAGGACCAAATTGCTTTTAGCACTGCCGATGGCTTACGTTTACCCTCGATGGGCAGTGAGAGCTGAATCTGGTAAATAGTCCTTGTGGCAATTTGGTTTAGCAGGTAGATGGAATACATGCACCAAAATAGTGGGAGCAACGCAGTTGCGGAGCTGTTTTGGTCAGCTTTTGCTGAATGTATTCCATCGTGTTTGTGTATGGCTCGTTGCGGAAAATCAGCTATTATTTTCCGCCATAACCGAAAGATAGTGAATTGCAATGAATTCCGATTAGGAATTCAGCCGCAATGAGCTATACACGGTGTTGTAAATAGTTTTTTATCGTGTGTAAATCAAAGTAAACTGTTCATTTGTTGGGATATCTACACTATTCATTTCGACATCTTCTATACTACCAGTATTACTTTGTGCAATACTTTTAATTCGTAAATCTTGAGAAGTCAAAACTTCTATTTCGAAGGTCGTTATTGAGTCATCGACTCCTTGTATATTGCCTTCTCCCTCCACAATTCTATAAAGAGTTTCATTATTTTGGTCAAGGACAAAATCATAAGTAGCATATCTAAAATCACAATTTTCAAATCCTTCTTGGACAATATCGGGTTCAGTCCCGATTTCATCAACGATTATAAAGTTAGCAATAAAACTTTCCAAGAATATAACGCCCTCACCTTGTTCACATGCTTCAAGTTGAATTGAATTTCCGCCCATTAATTTTGAAGTCAATTTCCATTCTCCAAAAATAGTGACGTTTTCCTCATGTTGGTTGTCATTCGAATCGTCAGATGAACAACTTAAAATAATTGAACAGATAAA
>JAAETN010000162.1 GCA_024228355.1 Maribacter sp.
TAACAAATGCCGGAATAAATAAAAAAATAAATTGTAATCCTTGATTTTCGTTATCGGCTACCGTACTCGAAATTCGTTCCAAATTTTCGTTCAAGGATTGAAGGCACATTGGAATTGTCAGTGGAATAAAGTGTATAACCCCAAATCGGCCACTATTTTTATGATAGTCGCATTGGACTATACACGCGGCGTGACAGTAGTATATCCAAAACATTCATCCCCAGACATGTCCATGGTGTAGGAGTGGTGTAGGAGTTATCCCCCCCCAAGGAGGTCAGCCTCCTACAGCAGGTCTGTAGGAGAACTTTGGAAAATCATCCTACACCACGCTCCTACACCACCTTTTAGAGGGCCGTCTCCTACACCACCCTCCTACACCAGAATTTCAAAATTTTCTAAAAATTTCTAAAAAAAACTTTCTTTCAAAATTTCCACAAAAAATTTCTTTCAAAGAGCATTTTTTTTGTTCAGATGCAAAAGGAATCTTTCAAATTCGATAATATCAAAGCACAACGATATATCATTTCATATCATTGCATTGCATGTCACAACCATACATATACATGCATAGTTTATTGTGAATTGAGATTGCAGTTTGCAAGATAGGGACACACAAAGCTTTATTATTCCCTGAGAGTATGAGGTATCTACATTAAGTATGAGGAATGCGACACAAGACTCATGGGGGCCAAAAAATATATTCGGTCATATGGAAGAAAATTTTCTTTGGCCAGATTTCCAAAGTTTAAAGTTTACACAGCACAACAGGTTGAA
>JAAETN010000163.1 GCA_024228355.1 Maribacter sp.
AACAACAATGCCGAAGCAATATTTGAAATAGGCCCAGCTGACGAAACAAGCACATCATCACGCCTGGGATGTTTGAAATAACTCGCGTTTACCGGAACCGGCTTTAACAATCCAAAATGTGCAAAAATAAAGCATATTACTCCCAGAGGGTCAAGATGCGCCATAGGATTAAGGGTAAGACGCCCCTGCATTCTGGCCGTCGGATCACCTAATTTATTGGCAGTCCAGGCATGAAAGAATTCGTGAATCGTCAATGCGTATAAAATCGCAATTGCAAAAGGGATTATGCTTTTAAGATCAAGACCCATGCTAACTCGCTTTGTATAACTAAATTTGCCATGTTATCACGCTTCACATAGTATGTCAAGCGAAGAACATTACCTATGGACAAATCATTTTGAAAACCAAAATATTTGGTTAAGGCATTGCAATGAAAGCTCCTACGTTAATCCTCCAACACGAAAACGTATACGAGATTTAAGTCAAAAACATAAAACCCCTATCAACACCAAAATGTAAAAACGTGGGGTATACAATTAACTTATTTCGACTATTCCTGGACGGTTCAACGTTTCATAAGTTTTTGCAAGTTTAACTTGAATAAAAAATACTTACCCATATAATTAAATTGCGCTTATTCTTTATTTCAAAATTTTCATAACTCAAGTGTAAAACGTGCCTTATACAGAGCAAAATGTAATATGATAAAACCAATATAAAGGTATTTAGAAGAAACAAAAGAGACCAATTTTCTGTTGTAAGCGGTAAGTACACTCTATATTTTAAAGCAAATAATTTTTCATAAAATAGACAGTGCCCGTATTTGAATGCAAAAAATTTAAAAACGAAAATATCTATAGAATCTTTTTTTACAAACACTTAACCTTGTGAGACATTCAAAACATTGAATAATAATTTAAATAATATAAAAATGGTTATTATGGACGTAGACGGTGTGCTTACAGATGGAAAGATCATCTTAGACGCAAATGGTGTTGAATCAAAAGCTTTTTATGTACAAGACGGTTCCGCCATTACATATTTGCACCGTGTCGGTATGAA
>JAAETN010000164.1 GCA_024228355.1 Maribacter sp.
ATTAACGTTGGGGTTATAACAGGTTCGGAAAGGGCATTTATGGCTGGAGCGGATATTAAGGAATATGGGAATCAGACCTTAGAACAATTTAATGCATTCCAAGAGAAAGGAATTCGGTTATATGATGCTATTGAGAACGCAGATATACCTTGGATAGCTGCTGTGAACGGCTTTGCGCTTGGTGGTGGTTTCGAAATCGCCATGGCCTGTGATTTGATTGTGGCGAACGAATCGGCCAAAATGGGATTTCCAGAAGTTTTTCTCAGCCTAGTTCCAGGCGGTGGTGGCACACAGCGGCTGGCACAAAAAATAGGAATAAATAGGGCCAAGGAAGTGTTGTTCACTGGAGGGCAGTATAGTGCTAAAACCTTCTATGATTGGGGAATAGTCAATCTTTTGGTAGAGGATGATTCCTTTGATCAAGAGGTTTCAAGGTTTGCTGAAAAATTGAGCAGAAGGCCAAAAAAGGCCATAAAGGAATTAAAAAGGTTGGCTAATTTAAGTATAACCCACCCATCCTTTCAGCAGCACATTGAAGAAGAAGGAAATACAGTGGCAAGACTGTTTTTAAATAAGGGGGCCCAAGAGGCTATTCAAAGATTTATTAAAAAGAATGAAAAGTCAGAATAACAAAGATGGCCCTTTAAAAGGATTGGTTGTTGCCGATTTTTCACAATTGGCGCAAGGCCCATGGGCAACACAGATGTTGGGCGATATGGGCGCCGATATTATTAAGATTGAACCTAAAAAAGGGGATTGGATGCGCCATTATTCCTACGGTAACCTTTACCCAAAAGGAGAGAGCATTTCCTTTGTGAGCTTCAATAGGAACAAACGTAGTATTGCCGTTGACCTTAAAGATGATGAGGGCAGCAAAATTGTTCGCAATATCATAGCAAAATCAGATATTCTTATTGAGAACTTCAGACCTGGTGTTATGGAGCGCCTTGGTTTGGGTTATGAAGAAATCAAGAAATTAAATCCAAGATTGATCTATTGTTCAAGTTCAGGTTATGGTTCTTCGGGACCGTATATAAAAAGACCTGGACAGGATTTACTGGCACAGTCAATAAGCGGTACAGCTGCATTAAATGGAAAGAAAGGAACACCTCCTGTCGTAACAGCTGTAGGTCAGGCAGATTTATTGACAAGTCTGAACATAGTACAAACGGTTTTAGCTGCTATTTATAGCCGGGAGAGAACTGGTAAAGGTCAGAAGATTGAAACGAACTTATTGAATTCCATTATAGGTTTTCATATTCAGGAAATCACCGCTTACCTTTATAAGGGTAATAATCCTGAGCGAAGTGAAAGTGGCATTCCCAACCCTTGGTTGGGAGCTCCTTATGGTCTTTACAACACCAAAGATGGTTATATCGCTATTGGAATGGGTTCGGTTAGAAAAATAGCGGCTATCATTGGTTTGGATAAGTATGATTCCGAAGAATTCGATTCGAATAATATAATTGAAGGCCGGGATGAAATTCGCAATGACTTTGGTGTTGTTTTCCGAACCAAAACAGCCGGGGAGTGGTTGACTGTTTTATTGGAGAACGATGTGTGGTGTTCGCAAGTGAATACGTTTGATGACATGGTCGATGACCCTCAAGTTGCACACAACCAAATGATCATCGATTATGAACACCCCACAATTGGAGAAGTCAAAACCACGGGGTTCCCAAGTTACTTTAGTGATACCCCGCAACAGATTTTTAGACCTGCACCATTGCTGAACCAACATTGTGATGAGATTTTAAGTGAATTTTGTGGTTATGATAAACAGCAGATCGACCAATACTTAAATAAAATAAATATGAATTGAAATAATATAAGATGGCTATATCAACTTTCTTCATAGGCAGTTACACTCAATTTCTTTCTCCCGAAATTGTAGGTTCCGGAGATGGAATTTCTTCCGCTCAATTGAGCGAAGAGACCGGCGTACTTTCCGTCTTGCATACTAAAAAGACTATTAGTCCGAGTTATTTGGCCATAAGTGCCGACAACCAATATTTGTATTGCAGTACTGAGGTAATTGAAGAGGAGAAACCAGTTGTTCAGGCTTATAAGATCAACGATGATTTTTCTTTGGAATTTTTGAATGGGCAACCAATTAAAGGGGGATGCCCGTGCCATATTGAAGTATTTGATAACAGGGTTTTAGTGGCATGCTATATTTCAGGGAATATGCTCGAATACCCATTGGACGAATCTGGAAAACTATTGGAATGCATAAATAATCATCAACATTCAGGATCTAGCATTAATTTGGAACGGCAAGAGGCCCCACACGCCCATCATGTGGCCGTACATCCGAATCATAGTGATGTATATATATGTGACCTGGGAATCGACACTATTAAGGCCTATGAAGTCATTGTAGGTAAATTAACCCCTATCTTAAACAAAGATATTGCGATTGTAAAAGGAGGTGGGCCTCGGCATTTGGTATTCAATAAAGATGGAAATGTGGGCTATGTGATCAATGAATTGACAAGCGAGGTTTCCGTTATAAAAAAGAGGGAGAATAAAAAATTTGAACAAATTGGCTCCCATGGATCATTGCCTGAATCTTATCAAGATATTCCAAGTGCCTCGGCCATTAGAATCCATCCTGACGGCAAGTTTTTGTATGTCGCCAATCGAAAATTCGATGGAATCACGATTTTTAGAATTGAGGGGGATTCATTGGATTTGGTCGAATATAAAAAAACTGAAGGTAAAGAGATAAGGGAGTTCAATATTTCACCAAGTGGAAAATGGTTGATCGCCTGTCATCAGAATTCAAATGACACTGTTGTCTATGAAATATTAACAAATGGTAAATTGAATGAAGCGTACCGAACGAAGGAAATAAAGACCCCAGTTTGTGTAGCATTCTTAAAATGAATTGTTTAAGCTTAAATAGATAATAAAATGAAATTAGGATTTGGACTATACAGGCATATGTTGAATGAAGCTAATTATAAATTTGCCAAACAATGTGGGGCTACACATTTAGTGGTACACATGGTAGATTACTTTGGCCATGCAAAGAATGATAAAAGCAATGCCAATCAACCCATAGGTGAGCAAGAAGGTTGGGGTAAGGCTGGCAATCCCAATGAAATATGGGGATTAGATGAATTGTTGGCCATTAAAAATGAAATCAATTCGCATGGATTGCAATGGGAAGCTATAGAGAATTTTGATCCTGCGCATTGGTATGATATACTTTTGGACGGGCCAAAAAAAGAGGAGCAGATGCGCAATCTAAAACAGTTGATTCGTGATGTCGGAGCAGCAGGCATACCCATCTTTGGTTATAATTTTTCATTGGCAGGAGTTGCAGCACGGATAGAAGGGGAATTTGCTAGAGGAGCTGCAGTATCGGTTGGCATGGATGGAGGTGATGATACACCAATACCAAACGGAATGGTTTGGAATATGGTGTATGACGAAAATGCCCCAGCGGGGAATATCCCAAGAATAGATCATGACGAGTTATGGAAGCGTTTGCACTATTTCTTGGGCGAAATCTTACCTGTTGCCGAGGAAGCCGGGGTTAAAATGGCGGCGCATCCGGATGATCCGCCAATGCCTTATGTGCGCAATACACCAAGGTTGGTTTATCAACCAGATATGTACCAAAAATTGATTGATTTGAATCCGAGCCCTGCCAATAACTTGGAGTTCTGTTTGGGTTCCATAGCCGAAATGACCCAGGGCGATGTATATGATGCTACTGAAAGCTATAGTAAACAGGGAAGAATAGGCTACATCCATTTTAGGAATATCGTTGGCCAGGTACCCAACTACAAAGAAGTTTTTGTTGATGAAGGGGATATAGACATGTTCAAAATACTGCGGATTTTAAAGAAGAACAATTTTGATGGAGTTCTAATTCCAGATCATACACCACAAATGACCTGTGATGCCCCTTGGTATGCAGGCATGGCCTATACTATGGGATATATGAAGGCAGCAATTAAGCTTTTACAGGAATATAAATGAAAGATGTTAAATTATTAATCAAGATTATGAAAAAGCGATTTAGTGATAGTAAAAAAAGAGTTTGGTTCTTCATGATTTGTCTTATAATACTTGGGAGCAGTTTAAATGCCCAGGAAAATCATTTTGCTGGCTTCAAACAAGCACTTAGTGGAACAGATTTTACGTACCACTCTCCATTCTCATACAAAGAAAAGTGCCTTTTAACACGGGCAAGGGCAGATGTTGATCCTATAGAATGGGCAACCGAGGTTATTCCAAATGATTATAATAAAAAGACAGTATCATTCATTTGGTTGTACGGTATTGGTGCAAAGACTCCAGCTCAGTCCTTCGACCTTTATGTGAACAGTGAAAAGGTATTGACGTTCACCTCACCCAATAATAATAAGGTCGTACGAAATATATCTGGAAAAGATGGAGTAGAGTTAACTTTCAATCGTTCAATGGTTGATATGAATAGGGATGAAATGGGAACTGCAGTCCTAACCATTTCCAATAAATATTTCATACCAGGCAAAGCGGTGGTTTTGAAAATAGATGGTGTAGATAATCATAGTAATGATTGGTTTATGACTTTTGAACGAACCCTGAATGAAGATCTCAAAACACGTCAGCTTAAAACAGTAACCAAAAAAGAGAGTAAACTATATCATACTATACGGTTTGAATTCGTGCATTTGAAAGAACCCACCAAAGCAAGTATAACAACTGCCGATATTAATAAGGAGTTTGAAGTCAATACAGGATTTAGTGAAGTTGATCTACTGGTTCCTGCAGTAACTACACCAACAAAGCTTGAGGCACAGTTGCGAATTGGCAATGAAAGCAAACAGGTAAGTTTTATGGTTGAACCTGTCAAGGAATGGTCCATTCACCTAGTGCAGCATAGTCATACCGACATTGGCTATACAAGGTCACAGACTGAAATATTGACAGAGCATTTACGCTTTATTGATTATGCCTTGGATTATTGTGATCAGACTGATCATTATCCCGAGGAAGCCAAATTCAGATGGACATGTGAAGCCGCTTGGACGGTTCGTGAATATTTGAATAACAGACCAAAATCGCAGATAGACCGACTGTTGAGACGTATCAAAGAAGGGCGGATTGAAGTGACAGGTATGTTTTTTAATTTCTCGGAAATTATTGATGAAACAGCCTTGGCTATTCAAACACAAGCAATTAATCATTTTAAGGAAAGAGGAATAGATGTAAAAACTGCCATGCAAAATGATGTCAACGGTATTGGTTGGGCGATGATAGATCTATATAAGAATACGGGAGTGAAATACCTCACTATGGGACAGCACGGGCATAGGGCACAGGTTCCATTTAATAAACCAACTTCATTTTGGTGGGAGTCAAATGCAGGAAATCGCCTGTTAGCATATCGAAGTGAACACTATATGCACGGCAATGCTTTGAGCCTTACATCAGGAGAGATAGATCAGTTTAGGGCGAACCTCTCCCAATACCTCGATGAACTTGAAGAAAAGGGATATCCGTATGACAAGACGGCTTTTCAATTTTCAGGGTACCTTACTGATAATTCACCACCGTCAACAAAGGCATGCGATATAGTAAAGGAATGGAATGAGAAGTATGAGTGGCCAAAACTCAAGCTTTCTTTGGCAAGTGAGTTCATGGTTTATCTTGATAAGCATCAAAGCGATAAGCTGCCAGTTAAAAAAGTGGCCTGGCCAGATTGGTGGACAGATGGTTTCGGTTCAGCTTTTACCGAAACCAAGACCGCCAGAACGGTCCATTCACATATGATTGCCAATATGGGGCTATTATCAATGGCCCGGTTTATGGGAACCACACTTCCTAAGACTATGACGGGAGACATTATGAGAGCTTACGATGAATTGCTCTTTTATGATGAACATACTTTTGGTGCTGCCGAGAGCATAACGGACCCTTTTAGTGAAAATTCGGTCATTCAATGGGGGCAAAAGTCCGCTTACGCCTGGACAGCTTTTAAGGAATCCAGCTTAATTCAGGAAAAGGCCCTAGGTCTTATGCAACAACATATACCCAAAACTACTGAAGTGACCATAGCGGTTTTCAATACTTTGAATTGGGAGCGTTCAGGGCTGGTCAAAGCCTATATCGACCATCAATTGTTGCCTCTAGGTCAGGCATTCAGGATTTTGGATGAAAAGGGGCAAAATGTTAAAGTGCAGCGTGTTTCCAGTAGGGCCGATGGCAGTAACTATCTTTTATGGGCACCAAATATACCATCTATGGGATATGTAACATTCCGTATTGTTTTGGAAGGAGAAGAAAAGTCAACTGAGAACCGACCAAACGAAAGGACTTCCCCAATATTGGAAAATGAGTTTTATCGGATAACGGTAGATCCTGAAAGAGGGGTTATTACCAGTCTTTTTGATAAAGAACTAAAAAAGGAATTGGTTGATTCCTCTAGTGAATTTAAACTTGGGGAGTTTGTTTATGAACAACCTGACAATCGTCAGTCTATGGAACGACTAACGAATGCCAATAGGGATACCGTGTACGTTCCAATCAAAAAGAAAATTACAGGCCTATCGGATATTAAGGTTTCAGGCGTATTGGAAACCCCATTGTGGACTAGTTTGAAGATCAATGGAAAAATAGAAGCGTGTGCAGACCATAGGGGCGTTAATATGGAAATCAAACTATATAACACGTCTAAGAGAATTGAACTTTCTTATGACATGGTCAAGCTGCCCAATACTTCACCTGAAGGTGTTTTTGTAGCCCTTCCATTTCGTATGAAGGATAATGATCAATTGGCCTTTGATGTGCAAGGAGGAATCGTCAATCCCGGGTTGAACCAATTGGAAGGAACTTCTGCCGACTGGAACGTAGTACAGAACTTTGCAGCTGTAAAAAACGACGAGGCGCAGATTCTGTTCAGTAGCAATGATGTTCCGCTCGTACAGTTTGGAGACATAAATACAGGTAGATTCTATTATAAGCACAAACCTGAAAATCCACATATATATTCATGGGTACTCAACAACTACTGGACTACCAATTTTAAGGCTAGCCAAGAAGGTGAAATGAAGTGGAAATATTACTTGACCTCATCATCGAATCTTTCAAATTCTTTTGCTACAAGATTTGGCTGGGATAGCAGGGTTCCGATGCTGACTCGCATAATTCCACCGGATGATTCAGGAAAAACTGTAAATACAGTTTCTCGGTCCTTGTTGGATTTTGAATTGCCCAATTTATTACTTGTCAATGCAAGGCCTTCACCATCAGGTGATGCTGTAATTCTGCATCTACGCGAAACGGAAGGAGGTCATGCCATTCTCGATGTTCCCAGCTTACTTGCCCAGACAGGGGCAGCACAAGCAGTTGAGGTGAATGTTCTTGGTGAAGAAATGAAACAATTGACCAAACCGATACTTATTGAGCATTATGAAACTCGGTTTGTCTTGTTAAAAAATATAAGGCAACGTTAGATCATAAAATGAAGTAATTTAATTAACTACCGACCAATAATACACATGAAAAATAATGTAACCTTTCTCGCCTTAATTGCAGCTCTGGGTGGCTTTCTTTTTGGCTATGATACCGCCATAATTTCTGGAACCATCGGTTTCGTAAAAGTGCAGTTCGACCTCAGTACTGTGCTGGAAGGTTGGTATGTAAGTTCTGCCCTTGTGGGTACCATATTAGGAGTTTCCGTTGCAGGAATTCTGAGTGACAGATATGGCCGAAAGAACATACTGATCATGTCTGGTTTGTTTTTTGCACTATCTGCGATAGGTTGTGCCCTATCAGGTTCATTTGAGGGGTTAATAATTTATAGACTTTTGGGAGGAATAGGAGTTGGTATTGCATCGATGCTTTCTCCCCTGTATATATCTGAAATTGCCCCGGCAAAAAACAGAGGTAAGTTGGTTGCCTTATATCAATTGGCGATAACCCTTGGAATTCTGGTCGCCTATTTTGTCAATGCCTATTTGCTGTCACTATCAACTTCGGAAAGTTTAACGACTACCTCGGGCCTGACCCATAAAATTTTCATATCAGAAGTTTGGCGGGCAATGCTAGGGAGTGAAACCGTACCCGCTGCAATATTCCTCTTATTACTCTTTGCCATACCAAAAAGTCCGCGTTGGCTCACAATGAAAGGTAAAAGGGAACAAGCCAAGAGCATTTTACTCCGTTTTATAACTGAAAAAGAAGCCGATACTGAAATTCAAAATGTTGAAGACATACTTTCAAAAGAATCGAGTGGAATTAAGACTATTTTTTCAGGCCCCTTTAAATTGGCCATGATTATAGGTATCTCCTTGGCAGTTTTGAGTCAAATCAGTGGCATAAACGCTATCATCTATTATGGCCCTAAAATTCTGGAAGAAGGTGGGTTGCAATTGGGAGATGCCCTGGGAGGTCAGGTAATTATAGGCATCGTTAATGTATTGTTCACCTTTATCGCCTTATGGAAAATTGATGATTTAGGAAGAAAACCTTTGCTCACCTATGGTATTGTCGGAATAATGATATCATTGATTATCGTAGGCTTGTTGTTCTATTTTGAAGTAAACAATACCTACTTGTTAATGACTTTCATACTAACTTTTATAGCCTGTTTTGCCTTCTCTTTTGGTCCTGTGCTTTGGGTTTTGCTTTCGGAAATCTATCCCTTGAAAATTCGTGGCGCGGCAATGTCTATCGCTACTATGGCCGTTTGGATAGGCACTACATTTGTTGGTCAGATGACGCCTTGGTTTTTAGAAAACCTGAAGCCACACGGTACTTTCTGGTTTTTTGCCGCATGCATGATTCCAGCGGTTTATTTGGCGGTAAAAGTATTGCCGGAGACGAAAGGAAAAACTTTGGAGGAAATCGAAAATTATTGGTTAACGAAAGAAGAATAAGATGAATCGTTTAAAGAAAAAGCGATCATAATAACCGGTACAGCTTAAGGTATAGGGTTAGCGATAATTCTGGCATTTGTCAATGTGGGGTATCGAGATTTTGTATGGAATCTAATTTGAGGCGTTTTAATTTTAAAATTCTTTCTAAAAGATGATGCCTTAACCAAAATTTTACGAAAGCGTTTGCGAAAATTTTAGTAAAATCACGAAAACTTTGTAAAATACTGTTACAGAGATGGTTGCAGTCGAGGAAGTTCACTTATACAACTACTTCGAAAGTCAACCTCCTTAAATTATGACCTTATAAACAAGGAAACGTACCTAGTTTATAATACTTTTATAAGGGTTTGAAAATTCGATTTTACAATATTTCAGCCTGCTTAAAAATATTGGATATGTATTATTTGGGATTGGATATTGGAAGCTCCTCAACTAAGGCAGCATTGGTTGAAATTGCAACAGGGAAAAGTATTGGAGTAGTTCAAGAGCCTGAGAATGAGATGGAAATGTTGGCTTTAAAGAATGGATGGGCGGAACAAAATCCAGAGGATTGGTGGAAGCATTCATGTGCAGCCATTTCAAAACTTAAATCAAAATACAATATATCAAGAACTGAGATAAAGGGAATAGGGATTTCATACCAAATGCATGGGCTAGTTTTGGTAGATAAAGAGGGCAAACCGCTGCGGAAGTCAATTATTTGGTGTGATAGCCGTGCTGTTGATATAGGGAATAAAGCATTCTTGGAATTGGGTGAGGATAAATGTAATGTTCATCTCCTAAATTCACCCGCTAATTTTACCGCCTCAAAATTAAAATGGGTAAAGGACAATGAGCCAACCATTTTTAGTAAAATTCACAAGTTTATGCTACCCGGGGATTATATGGCATATAAGTTTTCTGAGGTGATAAACACAACTATTTCAGGTCTTTCCGAAGGTATCTTTTGGGATTTTAAAAACGACAATACCGCTGATTTTCTTTTGGATTACTATGGAATTGATAAATCCATGGTTCCTGATATTGTTGAGACCTTCGAATTACAGTCCAAAGTATGTGATAAAGGCGAAAAGGATAGCGGTATAGCTGCTGGAACACCAATTTTTTACCGAGCGGGTGATCAACCTAACAATGCACTTTCCTTAAACGTGTTCAATCCTGGGGAAGTTGCAGGTACTGGAGGAACATCAGGAGTGGTCTATGCAGTTACCAATAGTTTATCGGTTAAGGAAAGTTCACGCGTCAATAATTTTGCCCATGTCAATTATAAGAAAGGAGCTTCAACACGAATAGGAAAGTTGTTGTGTATCAATGGAGCGGGTATTCAATACCGATGGCTATTGAACAACTTGTCAGTTGAGTCCTATGAAGCTATGAACATACTGGCTTCTGATATTTCCATTGGTTCTGATGGTGTTGTGATGCTTCCCTTTGGTAATGGGGCAGAACGAATGTTGAATAACAAGGACATTGGATCCAGATTGGTAAATATCAACTTAAATAATCACGACAAGGCACATATTTGCAGGGCAGCTTTGGAAGGTATTGCTTTTTCATTCGTATACGGAATGGAAATCTTGAAATCAGACGGTATCGAGATCAATGTTATGCGTGTAGGCAATGATAATTTGTTCCGTTCCGAAATCTTTGCCAATACCATAGCAACTTTGATTGAACACGAAATTGAAATTTACAACACCACCGGGGCTATTGGAGCTGCAAGAGCGGCCGGCTTGCATGATGGTGACTTTGATAAGTTTGGTTCAAATATCATGGATAATGACCACGTGATGACCTTTATGCCTTTTAGGGATAAAGAGCCTTACACCAAAGCCTATCAAAACTGGAAAAAAGAATTGGAATTAATACTTAACAAATAAGAATAGCATCATGGCATTAATAGGAGACAAGGAGTATTTTAAAGGAATTGGTGAAATTAAATTTGAAGGCAGGGAATCTGATAATCCTTTGGCTTTCAAGTATTACAATCCAGAACAGAAAGTTGCAGGGAAAACGATGCGGGAGCATTTCAAATTTGCGATTGCTTATTGGCATACCTTCTGTGGACAGGGATCTGATCCCTTTGGCCCAGGTACCCAGAATTTTGCTTGGGACAGATCATCAGATCCAATGCAAGCTGCGAAGGATAAGGCAGATGCTGCATTTGAGTTCATTACAAAAATGGGATTTGATTACTTCTGTTTTCATGATTTTGACCTTATTCAAGAAGGGGCATCTTTTACTGAATCAGAAAAAAGGCTTACAGCCATTACGGAATATATCAAAGAAAAAAAGGCGGTATCCGGAGTTAAATTACTTTGGGGTACTGCTAACTGCTTTTCCAATCCGAGGTATATGAACGGCGCCGCAACTAATCCCGATTTCGACGTGGTCGCAAGAGCTGGTGGACAAATTAAATTGGCCTTGGATGCCACTATGGCTTTGGATGGTGAAAATTACGTTTTTTGGGGAGGTCGTGAAGGCTATATGTCTCTTTTAAATACTGATATGGGCCGTGAGGCTGATCATATGGGTCAATTCTTGACGATGGCGCGGGATTATGCAAGAGGTCAGGGATTTAAGGGAAACTTCTTTATTGAGCCCAAACCCATGGAACCTATGAAACATCAATATGATTTTGATACGGCCACGGCCATAGGATTCCTTAGGGAATATGGATTGGACAAAGACTTTAAAATTAATGTTGAGGTAAACCATGCAACATTGGCGCAACATACGTTTCAGCATGAGATGGCTGTAGCCGCAAAAGCTGGTATGCTGGGAAGTCTGGATGCAAACCGGGGGGATTACCAAAACGGATGGGATACGGATCAGTTTCCCAATAATATTCTTGAAACAACCGAAGCCATGCTCGTATTTTTAGCAGCTGGAGGATTACAGGGAGGAGGTATTAATTTTGATGCCAAAATCAGAAGAAATTCGACAGATGTTGATGATGTGTTCCATGCACATATTGGAGGGGCGGATACTTTTGCACGTGCCTTATTGACAGCGGCTAGGATTATTTCCTCCTCCGATTATGATAAACTCCGCCAAAAAAGATATAGTTCTTTTGATACTGGAAAAGGAAAGGATTTTGAGAACGGCAAATTGAATTTGGATGATTTATATGATTTGGCCAAAAATAATGGTGAACTTCAGTTGCGGAGTGGAAAACAAGAACTTTATGAGAATATAATTAATCAGCATATATAAATAAATATGCAAGAATCGATTAATTCGCCATACTTGTTGCGATTGACCGTTGTGGCCACTTTGGGTGGGCTACTATTCGGTTATGATACTGCCGTGATTTCTGGAACGGTAAGTTCTCTGGATAGCTTTTTTGTTCAACCCTTTGGATTGGACGAAATGAACGCAAATGCCCGCTTGGGACTTGTGGTTTCAAGTGCACTGATAGGATGTATAATTGGTGGTATTTTGGGAGGTGTTGTGAGCAAAAAATTAGGACGGAAAAACGGACTGGTTTTGGCAGCCATTTTGTTTCTGCTATCAGCGATTGGTTCGGCAATGCCAGAAGTGTTTTTGAGACCAATCGGCGAAGCAGATCATTCCTTTATTTACATTTTTATTGTTTATAGGATCATTGGCGGAATTGGAGTCGGATTGGCTTCGATGTTATCCCCGCTTTATATTGCGGAAATAGCCCCCGCAAGAATAAGGGGGAAGTTGGTGTCCATGAACCAGTTTGCTATCATTTTTGGTATGTTGGTCGTTTATTTTGTAAACTATTATATTTCGCTACAGGGAGATGATTCATGGCTTAACTTAGTTGGGTGGCGTTGGATGTTTGCTTCCGAAGTGATCCCTGCCTTCCTTTTTTTGGTGATGCTACTTTTTGTTCCCGATACTCCAAGATCATTGGTCTTAAAATCGAAACCAAAGAAAGCTCTTAGTGTGTTGACCAAAGTCAACAATCTTAATGAAGCCAAAACAATTTTGGCAGAGATTCAAAATACCGTTGTTAGTCATTCGGGCAGACTGTTTTCGTTTGGAACCGGCGTTATTATCGTTGGGGTGTTGCTTTCTGTATTTCAGCAATTTGTGGGCATCAATGTTGTATTATACTATGCTCCTGAGATATTTAAAAGTATGGGGTCAGGAACAGATGTGGCGTTACTACAAACCATTATTGTGGGCTCGGTAAATTTGATTTTCACAGTATTGGCTATAATGACTGTAGATAGATTTGGCAGAAAACCTTTGATGATAATTGGTGCACTGGGCATGGCAGTAGCTATGTTCGCTTTGGGCACTACTTTCTTTTTGGAATCCTTGGGAATAGCTGCGCTTGTGTTCATGTTGGTTTACGTTGCTAGTTTTGCGATGAGTTGGGGTCCCGTAACCTGGGTGTTGTTATCAGAAATATTTCCGAACAAGATTAGAGGAAAAGCAATGGCCGTAGCTGTTGCTGCCCAATGGATTTCTAATTATTTAGTATCCTGGACTTTCCCAATGATGGATAAGAACAGTTATTTATTGGAAAGATTCAATCACGGTTTTTCCTATTGGATATACGGAATTATGGGCTTGTTAGCGGTATTCTTAGTATGGAAATTTGTGCCTGAAACCAAAGGAAAAACTTTAGAGGAAATGGAGAAAATCTGGAAGAAGAACTAAGTGGCAATAGGGTTTGATCACCATTAACCAATAACGATTTAGCCTCTAGACGAATTAATAATATTGATTGGATTTTGTTTTTAGGTGATTCAATAAGTAGACGATGGAAGATTATTATCCCTTAACTAAAATATACAAAGTCATCAGCTGATCTCAATGACAAATCAAATACTTCTAAATAAGCTAAGCACGGCCATATAAAGACTAGGGAATTATGAAGAAGAAAATCACTTTAAAGGATATTGCTAGCGAATTCAAGGTTTCTATATCCACAGTATCCAAGGCCATAAATGATAGCCATGAAATTAGTGATGGTTTAAAATCAAGGATCCGCAAGTACGCCAAGGATAACCACTATAGGCCAAATAAAGTCGCTTTGAATTTACTTAACAAAAGCACAAAAACCATTGGGGTGGTTATTCCCAATATTCTTAATTACTTTTTTGTTCAGGTATTATATGGGATTGAGCAGGTTGCCAATGAAAGGGGATTTAGTATAATTAGTTGCATAAGTAACCAATCGCTTGAAAAAGAATCAAAAACGTTGGACGTACTCAGTACTGGTTCTGTTGATGGGATTATAATATCATCAGTTGTTTCAGAGTCACAAATTGAGGGTCATGGAAAACTTTTAATGGAAATGGCAGATGACCAAATACCTATGGTAATGTTCGATAGGGTAATCGAATGGGTAGATTGTGATAAAGTTATAGTTGATGATTTTGAAGCGGGTTATAGAGCGACCAAATATTTTTTGGATACAGGTTGTAAAACCATTGCAATTGTAACGCCCATTAACCACACTAAAATAGGGAGGCTTAGAGTGGAAGGTTATAAGAAGGCCTTAAAAGAGCGTAAAATTGATTTTAATGAGAAATTGATTTTGGCCTTGGGAAGAAAAGATGACCTCGAGCTTATTCTTTCTTTTGTTCTAAATGACAAGAACATTGATGGCATATTGGCCTTGGATGAAATTTCTGCCGTTAAGGTTATGACCATTATTAAAGCAAGAGGGTATAGGGTTCCAAAGGATATCTCAATCATAGGTTTTACAAATGGTCAACTTTCAAAATATGTTTCCCCCGCACTAACAATGGTTAGTCAGCATGGTGCTTATATTGGGGAGTCGTGTGCCAATTTGCTCTTAGATCGCATAGAGAATAAAAATGAACAAGAATCCTTTAATTCCAAGGTGGTAAAAACAAGTCTAATTGTAAGGGAGTCAACCAGAGAATTGCCCATGGCATAGCCAAATAATTTGGGAATATCCTTTGTACATATTCCATCTCATTCTAAGCCATTTGCGTAATATCAAACAGACTCGAAATCTGTTCAAATTTTGATTTACTAAAACCACATAGTATTGCATGTAGTTGTTCAAATAATCATTTGTAGACTACCCAACAAATATTCTAGTTCCAGAGTGGGGTTTTATAATCGCCTTTATCGCTCATTTCACTTAATTGTATCATAGCTTTCTCCTTATCACTGGCATAGGTAACGCCAAACCAGTCTCCTCTTGATGGAATGACCTTTACACCCATTTTATTGTTCTCAACCATTTCCTGTATTACAAAAGGCAAATAAATTTCGCCGCCTGTAATATTTTCGTCATCGCTAAGAAATACCCTGAAATCCTCTTCAATACTGTTAAAAATCGAGGGTTTACAAACCCAGAAATTCATGCTGGCGAGTTCATTGCCCGTAAATTCCATTCCGGTGTCAAGGTCTTTTATGGTATCTGGGAGTTGTTCAATTTTTGTACGCTCATTTACGGAGAGCAAATTGTTTTCATTATCTATTTTACAAACACCTCGTGATACTGAACCATGTTCTGAAAGCGTGTCCTTTAGCGTATAACCTACAAGTGCATAATCGCCTTCATTGGTATCATTCTTTATGAAATCCGCTACCTTCTTATAAGCAGACTTTCCGTAATAATCATCAGCATTTATTACCACGAAAGCGCTGTCTATTACATTTCTAGATGCCCAAACAGCATGTGCAGTACCCCAAGGTTTTGCCCGCTCACCACTAAATGAAGTTCCTTCAGGTAGATCGGATAATTCTTGGGCGATAACATCAAGTTTTACATTTTTTGGTAATCTTTCTGTAAGATAGTTATCCAAAAACCCAACATTGTCTTTTTGTGTGACCACAACAATATGGTCAAACCCTGATTCGAGGGCATCATATATACTAAATTCCATCAGAAACTCCTCATTGGGACCAAGAGAATCAAATTGTTTTAACTTCCCATATCGGCTTCCCCGGCCGGCGGCCATTAATAGTAATGTCATTGGTTTTATATTTTAATGGGGCAAAAATAGTTTTTTTGATTGCAAAAAATCGATATTATCGTTATACATCTTAAAAAATTAGATTTAAAAGGTCAAGTTTTAGGCAGATTTTAATACTTTAATTCCATATATCTCTAAATGTTTATTATGGATTGGCTCCAGAATTTTGTAAAAATGTTCTTGTTATTGATCACAATGCTTTGTGCCAAGATTTATTCACAGAGTCCAGATAAAAGACCTAATATTTTGGTGATAATGTTTGATGATGCCGGCTTGGACATGAGTGTCTATGGAAGTACTTACGTAAATACCCCTGCTTTTGATGAAATAGCCAAGGAAGGTTTGCTTTTTAATAAGGCATATACCCCAAATGCCAAGTGCGCCCCTTCAAGGGCAGCTCTTATGACAGGCAGAAATTCATGGCAGTTGGGTGCCGCGGCCAACCACGTTATTTATTTTCCAGCAAAATTCAAAACCTACCAGGAGGTACTTTTGGAAAATGGTTATACAACAGGTCATACAGGAAAAGGCTATGCTCCTGGAAAGACCTTGACGGCCGAAGGTGCCCAACGTAATGTTATGGGTCCTGCTTTCAATGAAAAAACAATAGATCCACCCACCAAGTATATTTCCACCAATGATTATAGTGGTAATTTTGAGGAGTTTTTAACTGATGCCCCTAAAAATAAGCCTTGGAGTTTTTGGGTAGGTAGTACGGAGCCTCACAGGGGTTATGAATACGGCAGTGGAGCACGATTGGGAAATAAGACGACAGATATGATAAAAAACTTCCCTTCGTATTGGCCTGATAATGAAACAACCCGAAACGATTTGTTGGATTATGCCTATGAAATTGAGGATACCGATAAGCATATCGGAAAGATTATGGCGACCTTAAAAAAACGAAATTTATTGGAGAATACCTTGGTAGTTGTTACGTCAGACCACGGTATGCCATTTCCAAGAGTCAAGGGTGATCAGTATGAAAATGCCAACCACATACCTATGGCCATGCTTTGGAAGAAAAAGATGAATACCTTCGGCAGGCATATAGATGATTACATTAGTTTTATTGATTTGGCACCAACCTTTCTAGATGCCGCCAAGATAGATTGGAAATCTTCTGGAATGCATCCGGCTTCGGGGAAAAGTTTAATGGGTATTATTACTTCTGAAAAATCTGGGCAAATTGAAACATCGCGAGACCATGTTTTGGTTGGCAAGGAACGCCATGATACTGGCAGGCCAAATGATGTCGGCTATCCAATTCGTGGTATTTACAAGGATAGTATGCTCTATTTAAAAAATTATGAGCTGAATAGATGGCCCTCTGGTAATCCGGAGACGGGTTATCTCAATACGGACGGTAGTCCGACCAAGACCTTGATTCTTGAACTTCGAAAAAGTGGTAGAAATAAACATTTCTGGAAATTGAATTTCGGTAAGAGAAAAAGTGAAGAACTCTACAATATTCAAAAGGATCCATTTTGCATGAATAATTTGGCTAATGATTTGGCCCATATTACAGTAAGGAAAAGACTGAAAAATAAAATGGAGAAAAAACTTAAAGAGCAAGGTGATTTAAGGATGATGGGGTTTGGCCACTTGTATGAACAGGCTCCAATGGTAAATGGCAAGAACTTTTATAAAATGTATATGTCAGGTGAAAATCCCAAAGCGGGTTGGGTAAACGATAATGATTTTGAAGATTATTATTTGGATGGAGATGGAAATACCTTGGAAAAGATCGTAATACCTGAATAATATCCATTTTTTGGTTAAAGAATAAAATCCAAACTGACAATTGTCATATAATACAAGGACCAACAATTGTATGTTTGTACCAATACAAATTGTACACATGCGTAACCTAGTGCAGAAATATAATATTCCAGGACCTAGATATACTAGCTACCCAACGGTACCCTACTGGAATATGGAAACTTTTTCTGGGCAAAAATGGAAAAGCTCACTTAAGAAAAGTTTTGACGAGAGCAATGAAAAAGAGGGGATTAGTCTTTACATACATTTACCATACTGTGAAAGTATGTGCACTTTTTGTGGTTGTCACAAACGCATAACCAAGAAACATAATGTTGAAACCCCATATATAAATTCCATATTAAAGGAATGGAAATTGTATTGCAATCTTTTTGGATCTAAGCCTATCATTAAAGAAATGCACTTAGGGGGTGGTACACCTACATTTTTCTCCCCAGAAAACTTAAAAATCCTCATAAACGGAATTTTCATGTCCGCTGAAAAGGCCAAGAATTATGAATTTAGTTTTGAAGGCCATCCAAATAATACAACAAAGAAACATCTACAGGCCTTGTATGATGTCGGCTTCAGAAGGGTAAGCTATGGGGTACAGGATTATAATGAAAAGGTGCAAAGGGCCATTCATAGGGTTCAGCCTTTTGCAAATGTAAAAAAGGTGACCGAGATTGCCCGTGAGATTGGTTATACCTCTATTGGACATGACCTTATTTTTGGACTGCCACATCAAAATCTTGGACATGTAGAACAAACCATACTTATGACCAAATCCTTAATGCCCGATAGATTGGCATTTTATAGTTATGCCCATGTACCATGGTTAAGGGGCAATGGCCAAAGAGGGTTTAAAGATGAGGATTTACCTACTGCCAAGGAAAAGAGAAAGCAGTATGAAAAAGGAAAGGAATTATTAACCAAAGTGGGGTATGAAGAAATAGGCATGGACCATTTTGCCATGAAAAGTGATAGTTTGCACGAATCGATGATATCAGGAAAATTACATCGTAATTTTATGGGTTACACCGCTTCAAAGACGCAATTAATGGTTGGCTTGGGCGTCTCAAGTATTAGCGATAGTTGGTATAGTTTCGCACAAAATGTCAAAAGTATTGAGGAGTACAAGCATTTAGTTGACAATAAGATAATTCCTATTTACAGAGGTCATATTTTGACTGAAGAAGATCAAAAGATAAGAAAGCATATCTTGAATTTGATGTGCCGTTTTAAAACTTCTTGGAAAAATGAGGAAGATTTTTTCCCTGAATTGCCCATAGTAAAAGGCAAACTTCAAGAAATGGAACAGGACGGAATAGTGGAAATTGGAAAAGATGATTTAAAGGTTACCGAGAAAGGCCGGCCTTTTATACGTAATATTTGCATGGCCTTCGACGTTCTCTTACATAGAAAAGAGCCAGAAACAAGGTTGTTTTCGATGACCATTTAGTTTTATTAATCTTTAAAATTTACATCATGAAAAAAATAGTTGTGCCCATAGATTTTTCGGAACAATCTGATTATGCCCTAAAAGTAGCAGCCGCATTGGCTAAAAAACATGATGCCGAAATTTTGGCCCTTCATATGTTGGAATTAAACCAGGCTATGATAACCTCTTCGGAAGGGTTTCATCCTGAACAGACCGTTTTCATGATTAAGTTTGCAGAAAAAAGATTTAATAAGTTTTTGAACAAACCGTACTTGAACGGGATTAAAATTACTCCTATAGTAAAACACTTTAAGGTATTTAGTGAGGTTAATGATGTAGCCAAGAAGAATGATGCCGATATGATTGTCATGGGTTCGCATGGAACCGATGGTCTTAAAGAGATTTTTGTTGGGTCAAATGCAGAGCGAGTTGTCCGCAATGCTGATATTCCAGTACTTATTATAAAGAAAGAGCATACAGACTTTAAAGTAAATACATTCTTATTTGCCTGTGGTTTTAAAGAGGAGAGCCTTGTCGCATTTCATAAAGCAAAGGACTTTGCGAAGTTGCTATCTGCCGACTTGAATCTGGTTTATATAAATACACCTGGAGATGATTTTCTTAGTACAAAAGATGCCTACGAAAGAATTTCCCAATTCTTGGGCAAAGCAGGGGTAGGTTTGGAAGTTGAGATTCATAATGATTACAGTATTGAAAAGGGAATTCTCAATTATGGCGAGAAAATCAATGCGGATATCATTGGTATTCCTACCCATGGTAGAAAAGGGTTATCCCACTTTTTTATGGGAAGTATAGGTGAGGATATTGCAAATCACTCTAATGTACCAGTAGTGACTTTTAAGATTTAGTTGTCAATTATTTATGTTAAATTGATGTTTAGAGGGGGAAGCCGGTTTTGGCTTCCTCTTTTTTGTATTTAATCAGTCATTTTTGGGAGCATAGGAAATAATCTACGTATCTCTTCAGCTGTTGGTTGTGAACCATATTCACAAATTTCAAATATTTCGGCATGTTTGGTCATTGATGCTTTTTTTTCACCATACCATTTTTCCAGACATTCAATTGTTTTTTTATCTAGAGGTTTATAACG
>JAAETN010000165.1 GCA_024228355.1 Maribacter sp.
AAGTTATTTCTTCGCAATAAACCCACCCATGGCTACCTGAAGCTGTGCTTATTCCTATAGATGCACGTCCAAAATTTACCGCATCTATAGAATACTGCTCACCTTCATAAATACACTTCATGCCTGGACTCCAGTTTGTGCCATTAAACCCATCTACAGTCATTTTACCACCTTCATTTTTTAATTTATTATCAAGCACAAGCGTATCAGCCAATCTATCAAGGCTATCAGGGGTGTGACTGCGTATTGCCTCAGCTACACCTCTAAGCACATCTGCTATATCCAATTCATTCATTATCTACCTCTCATTAATAGTTAATAGTTACGTTTTTGATTTCGCATTTAGAAATTGCCAGCACTATCTTTCTAGCTATTTCTTCATCAACGAAATCCATTAAGCATTCTTTTGATTCACGTCTTATGTTGCCGATGTGCTTTTTGTTGGACTCGCGTTTTACTTGCTCTTCCTGCTGAAGCTTTGCAATCTCTTCCTGCCTGTTAATTTCAGCTTGCCTGGCATGTTCTGCTGCTTTCTTAATAGCTTTTTTTCTATCAATTTCAGCCTGTTTAGCAGCCTCTTCTGCTTCAATCTTTTGCTGTTCAGCAGCTTTCTGGGCATTAATCTTATCAATTTCAGCCTGTTTAGCAGCCTCTTTAGCTTCTTCTGCCTCACGCTCAGCCTGCGCCCTTGCTTCATCTGCTATCCTTTTTTCACGCTCTTCCTGTTCCTTTTTACGCTCATCTTCAAGTTTGCGGTCAGCCTCCAGCTTTTCATTTATTTCAAAAGTTCTTAACTTGTCATAATTTATAGCATCTTCATGGTCTAGCCCAATCTGAAGTGCCAGTTCTTTAGCCTCACGATCAGCCTTTTCTTTAGCTAATATCTTTGCCCTTTCTTCTTTATGTGCTTCAATTAAATCAAGAAATGGACGGTTCGCTTTGTCTAACCTTTCATCAATAAGTCCGGCCTCTTCATTGATAGCATTTTTATACTCACTAGCTTTATCAATGCGCGCTCGTTCAATCCGCTTTCTTAATCCTTCAATTGAGGATGCTTTTTCTTTAACATATTTACGTTCAGGCGCGTTATTCATCTCAACATAAAGTCCCTTGTATTTCTTTGATTCAGCATCAAGATCATTCAAATAATCATCAGTTGTTAAGTCTTTAAAGATTTTAAGATTCACTTTTGCACCCTCCAGGTGTAATTATTTTCTGCAAATAATCAATAGCATCACTTGCTTGTGTTGCTGTTAATTCACCAAGCCTAGAGACTTTATATTTGCTTCCAAAATCATCCCAATTCCAGTTATTGCCAATTAGTTTTTTGATATATTCTTGTTGTTTAAGCGTTGCCATTTTAGATGAGTTTTTATAGCCACCATCACCAGATCCAGCATCAGTGTCCTCTTGTGCTATATTCATAAATGCAGCCAAAGCATACCTTCTCGCGTATGTGATGACATTGCCAACAGCCTGGGCATGGTTCATTAGCTCTTTGCCGTCTTTTGACAAAGGAATAATTATCGGCATTGCTAAAGTATCCTTTATCCATTGACCTGATGAGTGAGTTATCATTGTTGTTACGCTGCAACTGGCATCATTTGAAGATGGCATTTGAATGACTGCAAGACCATTATCAGATAAAGGCTTCCTGCATATGTCAATTATTTGCGATAACTGAGCATACTTATATCCATGCCCTTCAGTGTCCTTGCTTGCATTGTTCAACGCTCCCTGAGCCTTGCTTAAAGCTGCAAACAAATCATAAATGTCGCTCGATTGATCCACATCCGGACTTTCCATGTTATGACATTGTTCATTTAGTAAATTTTGATTTTCTTCTTCTTGTAAAACAAAAGCCTCATCTTGACTCATTATCCTCTCCTTTAAATAATACGTTCAAATGCTAAAACAAAACCAAATAGCACCCATCCAAAAATTAAAAATAAATCAAATAATATTCGCTTGATTTTCATCGCATATATTCCTCGAAAAACTGATCCTCAACATAAAGAGATTGACTTTCTAGCGGCTCACAATATCCATCGGGCAATCCCTCAACTTGACATGAAAGAAATTTAACGCTGTTAAAAAATCCATCCATTGGAAACTCCGGATGTATGCTTATATGTCCATCTATATGAACTTCAAACTCACTCACATCTGCTTCAATAACAAATTTCAAACAACGCAAAGAATTATCTTCATCGCGCCATTGCTCAATTAAATCGACATCTATAGAGGCAACGTTATATCGAATTTGCTCATCTAAACAGTCCAGATGATCTTCGGTGACTGTATATGTATCTTTGAGGTGTTCAGGCAAAGATACATTAATTAATAACTTCATTTTATTCCGCTCCCAACCATGATCTTGATCTTGGCCCAGACCCCGACCTTGACAATGACCCAGATGATCCAGACCAGTCACTGCCAGCTCTCAGCATAGTTATATTCATTTTATTTCACTCCTTTACTACCATGATCCAGACCCCGACCCCGACCCTGACCATGACCTTGACCATGACCATGACCATGACCCCGACCCTGACCATGACCTTGACCATGACCATGACCATGACATTGACCATGACCATGACCTTGACCTTGACCTTAACCCTGACTCCGACATTGATCCAGACAATGACCCCGACATTGATCCAGACAATGACCCCGACCTTGATCCAGACCAATCACCACCAGTTTTCAGTAGAGTTATACTCACGACGGCTTCTGTTTGGTAGGTAGTGGGTGCGGCCATAACGAAAAGTCAACTATTGATTGACTGTTAATGGTGACACCATCAGGATATGGCTCAACTTCAAGGAAGTTGCCAGAAGTTAAGCAGTTGTAAAACCTTCCAGTATCAGCTATCCACGAAGCTGTAGTTAGTGTGATAAAGTCACCATCTACACTAGCTACTTTGCCAACTGATGCATATGTGACAGTTCTAAAAAAATAAGATTTATTAATTTCAACAGGTAAAACCACATTACATCCACGAGCTTTCGCATCGTAGGTTGGTGCGTTTTCCATTTTGTTTAATACGTTTGCAATTCTTAATATCTCTTCAATTGTTAAATCATCTATATTCATTTTTTCTATCTCCTTTATTAAGTTAGTTAAACGATCATAAATTAACTAAAGTAGAATGTCAAATATTATTATACATTAAAATATAGTTGTGCTATAGTAATGCTACATTAATTATATAGAAAGGTAGGGCATAATGGCAATGTTATCACTAGACGATCATATACACGATAAACTGAAAGAAATTTCAAACAAACGGAAGGAGCTAAATCAATTTAATAGCACAATGAAAGACATTGTTGCTGAAGATGTTATAAAGAAGTATAAAAAAGAGGTTGGTGATGGAAACAACACTTAACATAATTAAATCGAAAAAACCTTGTGAACCTGGGTGGAATAAACTATTAAAATCACTCGGCAAAACTAAAGCAGATGATGAACCTTTGTCTTTAGAGTTTATTTTAAAATCAAATGGAATTGAAGATGCAGTCTGGGCTTTAAGATGCTTTGACTATAAAGACTATTGTCTTTTTCTTGCAGATATTACTATTACTAAAAATATATTGTCGGCCTTTGATGCTGATTATGATGCTTATGTCTATGCTTATGCTTATGCTTATGCCGCTGCTGCTAATGCTGATGATGCCACTGCTGCTAATGCTGCCAGATCAAAAAAATGGGAAGAAATAGAGCAGATATTTATTAAACATTTTGTTCAAGTGGAGGGTTAAAGTGAGTAAATTAAAAGATATAGTGGCAAACTTGAAAGGTCTAGATTACTATCACGATCAAATGTTTTTTTACTTTGACGAGTTCAAAGGATCTGATTGGACAGACATATCAAGAGAGGCAGCTTTATTGAAAGCAGCTATGACGGGTGAGCCAGTTCATGAGGACAGCCCTTTGGCTTGCTTAATAGATGCTGCTTGTGCCATATCATACTACAGTGCAGTGGAGCACATTAGTGCAGTGTTGCAAATTGACGATGAATTAATAGCTAACATTTGTGATCCAATTCTTCCCGGCAAGAAGCCATCAGGGTTGATAGCATTTTTAAAAGAAGTCCAGAAATATCCAGGGTGGGATAAAAATACAGATTTAAAAAAAGAGCTTAAGAAATTAAATTTGTTGGTGGAAAAATAAAGCCACAGGAGAAAGACGATGGATAGATACACAATGCACACCACTTATAATGGTAGTCGCTTTTCAACGCAAGCCATACAAAATTTAGATCCTGCCACAGCAAAGGATGTTTCTTCACAAACCGAATGGGTGCGTTATGAAGAAGCGCGGGAGATGGAAGCTGAAAGGGCAAAGGTGCTAGATAAAATAGCAAGATTAGAAGAAAACCAGTTGACCGGTGCAGAACTGATTGAGTGCATATGTAAAGAATTACAGATAGATGACATTCGACTTATGGACTCTATTATAGTTGAACATCTCAGAGGTTTGAAATTTTTACATAGCAATACTGGAGAAAGAAAAATGATACTTAAAAAACACAATTATGAAACAAAAAGTGACTTGATAATAGCAATGGTACGCGATGGGCTTGAGCTTTATTATGATTCTCGCAAGATATTTTACGATAAAAAGGCGGATGGAAGTCCTTTTAGATGCCATACGCATGAGGGTTATTTTGAATTAGAAAGCTACGAGGATTATTGGCAGCTTTGGAAAGTTTGGGAAACAGGGGTTATCTGGAGCTATTGGAAAGATTGGGAAATAAAAGATGATAAGGTTGCGACTATTGATCCTGTTGTGCTTGAAGCATTGATTGCGGAGTTAGAACAACAGGTTGATGACACAAATTCATTGTCAGCCGCTAATGCTGCTGAAACTGATTGATGGCGAGAAATAGAATAAACTATATTATTGAGAAGCTGATCTTACTTTTATAAATATTTATGCTATAATAAAATTGTGTAGGTGAGAATTGATTGATCCCTCTTCTTTGCCTCCTGTCCTGTGCCACCTACACATTTAAACATAACAGGGCTTTTATTCGACATAGGACAGCAAAATGCAAGGTTATATAAAGCTACACAGAAAACTAGTGAATTGGGAATGGTACGATAATCCTAATACACTCAGATTATTTATACACTTACTATTAAAGGCTAACCATAAATATAAAAAATGGCAAGGGATAAGCATTGAAAGAGGATCGTTTATCACCGGCTATGATAAGTTAGCATCTGAACTTAATCTATCAAAACAGCAAATTCGCACATCAATACGCAAGCTAAAATCAACAGGCGAAATAACACACCAACCAACACCCCACTATTCAGTTGTAACCATTGTGAACTATGACTCTTATCAGTGCAGTGATAATCCGCTAACACCCCAAGCAACATCCAAAGCAACAGACAAGCAACACACAACTAACACACAACTAACACCTACTAAGAATGATGAGAATGATAAGAATGATGAAGAAGAAGATATAATAGGGCCAGAAGAAACACCTGATCCTGATCTTACAGCGCCTGATCCTGATCTCAAGACTGAGTTTAATTTTAAAAAAGAATTGTTATTGTTAGATGTTGATCCTGACACTTTAGATGACTGGTTAATTGTTAGAAAAAACAAGAAAGCCACTAATTCACAAACAGCATTTAATAACCTAGTTAGCCAAATAACAAAGTCAGGATTACATCCACAACAGGCAATTGAAATGGCAGCATCAAAAAGTTGGGCTGGTTTTGAAGCTGAATGGATTAAGGATGACAGCAAAACTTATTCCAAAGTGACTGAAAGAAATATTAAAAATATAAGGGCATGGTTAAATGAAACAGCAGGATAAAAAAGACTTCGCTGTATTAATGACGTCAACAGGTGAAATGTATAACAAGGAAATATCAACAGATTTGATGAAGTTGTACTATGACATCTTAATAAACCACTCTATTATTGATGTTAAAGAAGGATTCAGCAAGCACATACTCGATCCAAAGCATGGATCGTTTTTCCCTAAACCTGCTGACATTGTGAGGCAAATGCAGCCTATTGAAATTACTGTAGAAGCTAAAGCTGAAATGGCATGGGCTGAAATACTCAGCAAAATATCAACTGTTGGCTCATATAATTTATTAGAAATGAAAGACAAGCAAGCGCTGGCAGCAGTTAAAGCACTTGGTGGATGGAAGCAAGTTTGTTCAATCAATACAGATCAATTGAGCTGGACAAAAAAAGAATTTATATCTATTTACAAAAACTATGAAAGCATCCAGATTGAGTCATTACCACAAAGCCTACCAGGGAGGATTGAATTAGAACAACACAAAACTGTTGGCTCAGAATTTATGAATCAATTAGAGTGCAAATCAAGTATGGTTAAATATAAGGGAGTAAATAACAATGGGTGATGTAGGCGACACATTCAACGCACTAAAAAAACATAGAAAAGCACAAAAAGCTAAAAGGTTAAGTGAGTTTAGCCCTGATGGATGGACGAAACACACACCCTATCATTTTAGTAAAAAAGAAAATGGGTACAGAATAGATTTTTATCCCTCAACAAATAGGCGAATAAAAACAAAGCTAAGGAGTAAGCAATAATGAAGGCATACTGGTTCAGCAACGAAGAAAAGAAGTTGAGATTTCGTGACAATAGGGTAGTAAGTATAGGATTGACTCATGAAGTGAAAGGTAGTCCTGAACTCTTGACTAACGGCCTACATGCAAGCGTTAAAGTGTTGAATGCACTGAGAAGCGCCACATCCTGCAATTTATTTATTGTAGATTTAGGCGGTGAAATAGTTAAATCCCATGATTGGTTCATAGCTACTGAGCGTACTTATTTAAAGTCGCACAATATTGAAAAAACATTAAAGGAGTTCGCAAGAAAGTGGGCTTTGATTAATGTAGAAGATATAATGTCTCATTGCTCTGGTGTTGAGTATGAGTTGATTCTTAACTTTTTAAACAGTGGTGATGAAGGATTGAGGTTAGCCGCACGGTCAGCCGCACGGTCAGCCGTAGATTCAGCTCCAGGGTTATCAGCCGCACATTCAGCATGGGCATCCACGCATTCAAACACATTATTCTCTGCACGGTCAGCCGTGGATTCTGATAACTGGTGGCCGCTAACACATCCAGCAGCAAATGAAATGCTAACTGAAATGATACACAATGAAACTGGATGGGACAGGATAGAGGAGTAATTAAGTAATGAGTACAAGATACTGGCACACATGGATAGATGGTTATAGGGCTTGCATTTTGGGTGTCCCAAGAGAAAGAAATTGGTTTGAAGATGTAAGGCCTAATGCTAGGGATTCTATTCAATGGTATGCTGGATGGGATAAAGCTGACAATGACAGGAGTAAATAATGATGGCAACTATAAGAGATGAATTATTCAAATGAATGCCTGGGTGTGCGCGGTGGGATTTGAACCCACAAGATCCGCTAGATCATCGGTTTTAAAGACCGCAGTGTTTATCAATTTCACCACGCACATAGAGGCTAATGTTTCAGATCATTTTGCCCAAGTGGATAAAATGATCACTCTTGGTAAAGGTGGAAGGAGAAAGGTGGACGATTGCATCCTCTAAAGCTCATTATGATGTTGGTGTGACATATGAGAAACAATAGAAATTATCAGTAAAATCACAAGGAGTAAATAACGATGACAACTATAAATAAGATTGAGGGCTCAAGGCGTTGCCCGCATTGTGGTGCAACAGATGAGTTTATTGGCAGAACGGAAAGAGACGAATATAAGGTTATAAATGGTAAGCTTTGGCGGCCTCATCACTCAGAACATCTGATGACAGAGGTGGTGTATAATGAAGAGGCTTTTCATCAAGGGAGTAACTAATAATTAGTAAAACAATTCGATAACGAGATAACTATTCAATGCAAAAGGGGTAAAAAATGAGTATACAAAACGAACGAGTAACGGGTGGATGGAAATGTAAATTAATTAAATTGATAGCAAACGGTGATCCAGTGCTTATGAATTGGGTGATTAATCCACATGAAGACGGAAGGTGTGCAGTTTACTTCCCACCAAAAACTGAAAAACTGACAATGAAGCAAGCAAGTGAGATCGCTGTGTTAGTACCTACCAAGAATATAAAAAACTTGGAAAGGAAGAGCGCAGAATGTGATATACTACACTTTTAACCAAAAGGAGACTTAGCTATGCTAAATTTGTATAT
>JAAETN010000166.1 GCA_024228355.1 Maribacter sp.
ACAGATGCCACCGGCATTACACTATTACCAAATCAGCCAGATGATATTTCTTGTGCCTCCGAATTGGATGGTAGAATTGAATCATTTATTAATGGTGGGGTGGGTAATAACCTATTCTACTTATATGCTGGTGACCCAGTTAATGCATTTAGTCCGTCTGGCACAGCGACATTGATGAGAGGACCTCAGGACAATGGAACTTTTGAGGGACTACCAGAAGGTACAGCGTATTATATTGCCGTAACTAGTGGCGCAACGTGTAGTGACATCGCAGGGCCTTTTGAAATTGTTAGGCCAGCACCAATTTTATTCACTGGCACACCGACACCTGTGACTTGTAGTGGTGAAGAGGACGGTACAATTTCAATAGAAGTGACAAGCGGTGGAGTTGGTTTGATACAGTTCGCCATAGAACCCCATTTTAACGAATTCTTTAGTGATCCATTAACTCCAGGTGCATATACCTTTGAAGAACTGGCAGCAGGTAGTTATGAAATTTTGATTCAGGATGAAAACGGTTGTTTTGAAAAACAGACATTAACTGTAACTGAACCTGATGAGGTGAGTGTTAGTAATGTCTCAACAATACCAGAAACTTGTATTGGTTTTGAGGATGGAACTGCCCAATTGACCGTTGTCGGAGGCACACCTTTTGTTGATCCGGTAACTTTCGTAAATTATTATGAGACGATGCTTGTAGGGCCAAATTCTGATGGAAGCGAGGTTTTTGTACGGAATGATAATTTATTTTTTGATAACTTAATAGGAGGTGAAACCTACATTGTTTTTGTTCAGGACGCAAATATGTGTGGAGACGATACACTTATTCCAATAGAAATAGGTGTTGACCTAACTGCAGAAACAATTGTACAATATGGTTGTGAGGGAATATTCCCTAATAGTACAGCAACTATTGAAATACAAGATACCAGTCTATTACCGCAATTGTTATTCTCCTTGAATGTTGATGACGTGAACCAAGCAGATACACAAACTACTTGGGGTGACTTGCCTGCTGGTGACCATACTGTTTACATTTATCACGAAAATGGCTGTACCAGTTTTGAAGAGTTCACTATTGACAGTTATGACCCTCTTACCATAAGTGCTGTAAAAACTGGTCCTAATGAGTTGACGGCGACAGCAGCGGGTGGTTTTGGAGGATATGAGTACTTCTTCCAAGGTGAGTCTTATGGAAGCGAAAATATATATACAACAAATGAAAGTACTACAGTTACGGTAAGGGTAGTGGATCAAAACGGTTGTGTTGCAGTTGTTGCCGTTCCATTTGAGTTTACAGGAATGTTGGAAATTCCAAATTTCTTTACTCCCGACGGAGATAACAACAATGATGTTTGGTCACCGAAGAATAGGGATTTCTTCCCGAATATCGAAGTTAAGATTTATGACCGCTATGGTCGGGTAGTAGCCATACTTGACCAAGTGAGTAATTGGGATGGTAATTATGAAGGCAGTCCTGTTCCAACAGGGGATTATTGGTATGTGGTCAATGCAAATGACAAGAGTGAAATTCGATACGTTGGGCACTTTACCCTCTATCGATAGATAAATATTGAATCAATACTTTTAAAGGCCGTTTTTTAACGGTCTTTTTTTATTCTTAATAAATAGGATGATAATACTACGATTGATTGCGTAACTTATTATAAAGTTTTCGAATAATAGTTGGAAAGCATTATCTTAACAGGAATGAAAAATTATCTTCGGTTATTTCTTGTACTCTGGCTATTTCAAGGCTGTTCAGCTCAAAAACAATCATCACAATTGATCGATGCGGAGATGGAAACGATTATCTCCGAATCCTTGGGTTATTACTTATATTTTCCAGAGGATTATGAAGATAGGAAGAATGAAAAATTTCCCTTGCTCTTGTTTTTACACGGCGGTGGCGAATCTGGGGATAGTTTGTCAGCATTAAAATCCAATGGACCCCCAAAATTGATTGCAGAGGGCAAGCAATTTCCTTTCCTAATATTGGCGCCCCAAAATCCGCATAAAAAGAAATGGTGGAACACGAGAGCGGTAGCCCAACTATTGGACACCATAGTCGAAAATAATAGGGTTGACAAGAATAGGATATACCTTACCGGTCTGAGCAGAGGAGGAGGAGCGGCTTGGGAAATGGCCATACAATACCCTGATAAGTTTGCCGCTTTGGCTGTAATCTGTGGTATGACACCCGTACCTTATGCTGGGTGGATTAACAAGAAAATGCCAATATGGGTTTTTCATGGCGAAGAAGATAATTCCATCCCCATCTCGGAATCGGAAAGGATGGTAAATCGATTGAAAGGATTGGGCTACGATGTGAAGTTCACGAGATATCCGGGAGTTGGCCATAATTCTTGGTTGCAGGCGTATAGTACTGAAGAACTGTACGAATGGTTTATGAAACAAGAGCGGGCTGACTAACATACTAGTCAGCGGATAAATTTAACTTGTCTAACAAGATGACTGCATTTTTTGATAAACCAAGCTTCCAGTTTGACAGTATTTTTAGTATTTTCCAAATGTCATAGTAATATAAAACCAACATTTATGAGAACATTGATTACACTGGTAATTTACATTTTTTGTTCCCTTTTCTTGGGAAAAGCATATGCGAATACTAAACCAGACCCTACTAAGAAAAAAAGCCCTCGTAATATTATATTTATTTTAACAGATGACCATCGCTATGATTATATGGGTTTTACTGGAAAGGTACCTTGGTTGGAAACTCCAAATATGGATAAATTGGCCAAAGAAGGGGCATATTTGTCCAATACCTTTGTCACGACCTCATTATGCTCTCCAAGTAGGGCTTCGATATTGACGGGGCAATTCTCACATTCACATACTATTGTCGATAATCAAGCGCCCGATCCAGGGAATCTTACGTATTTTCCGCAATACTTGGAAAAAGCGGGTTATCAGACTGGGTTTTTTGGCAAATGGCATATGGGTAATCATGGTGATGAACCCCAACCCGGATTTACGCATTGGGAGAGTTTTCCAGGGCAGGGAGTGTATTACAATCCCACTTTGAACATCAATGGGAAAAGAGTCTCCTAT
>JAAETN010000167.1 GCA_024228355.1 Maribacter sp.
TCATTCTATTGGAGATAAATTCAAAATTCACATTTCACAAGTGACGTTTTTTTACTTCTAAAACCGATCCAAACGAACATAGGCCGTTTTAATAGTAGTTATATCGTCAGCTAAATCCGTCCAAGCGAAATATACTTTCTCGCCCACCAGCTCCATCTGTGGGAATCCGGTTTTTCTAGAGGCATCCAATCTACTAATTATCACTGGCACACCAATTATTCCAGATTTATGAACCTTAACTGCCTTAATTTGAGCTTCTATACCTATAGTCTCCATCCAACTTACAATTGCGTTATCGGAATCAATAAGAGCTATATCAACACTTCCGATAACATTGGAATCGCCTATGGGTAATGGTTCTTCAAAGCTTGCTCCCCCATCTGAGGAAAAAACCACTTTTACCTTGGCCTCTTGACCCGCCTCTGTAAACCAAGCAACCACTAAGTTATTATCTATATCCGCTGATTTCGGTCCATTTACGGGACAACCATTTATTTGCCAATTATCATTGTATATGGTTTTAGGAGTTGTCCATTCTCCATTCACCAATCTTACGATAGAGATATCCCTAACCTCCTCTTCTGACCTGTCCCGATAAATTACCACTGGTCCGTTTGCGGTGATGGCAGCAGTCGTCTGGCAACAATCACAAGTTCTTTCGTCCAATAATAACTCATTACTCACAGTACCCTTTGAAGACACCTCAGCTGCTCTAATTGTCATCGCACCACTTTGATGGTCATGATCTGAACCTGCGGTGTTACGGCCATCTAACCAGATAATGAAAAATGAATCATCTTTATAAGGTAATGTAGTTACAAAACCATGTTCTGTTTTGGTAGCATCTGAATGTAATTGAAGATCTGTGGTCCAATGTGAATCCCCTTGCTTCAATACATTCAATCTTATATCATAGGAAAAGGTTTCTTTTGATGACTTCTTCAAAACATGTGAAATCAGATGACCATTATTTTCTGTGATTGCAGGAAAATCCGCCCAATTCACAAACCAATCCCTTCCTTGTTCTATCAGCTGCGGTTCTTTCCATTTCCCATTGATCAATCGGGCATATTTTAATTGTGTAGTGGAATCATCAACTTTTTCTACCCATGACATTAGGGTGTGTTCCGCATTTGAAAATAAATTAGGCAAAGAACTTTTAGGCCCTGCTGGAGCATCAATATTATGCACAACCACTTTCCCTTTTTCAGATATTTCACCACAGGACACAATCAATAAGAGACCAACGAAACAACCAAAGACCAATCTCATTATTTGATATTTTTAAGTCTTTCAATAACTTCAGGTGCATCCCACTCTATAGCCCCTGAAATCTCATCAACTTTATCACCAGCTTCATTATACAAAAAAGTCTTTGGCAAGGCATTGATACCTAAATCGGCAAATGCACCCGTATATCTTATATACTTAAACTCAAAACCTTTTCTTGCTTTGAACGAGTTTATAATTTTTACAGATTGGTCGGTGGCCAACAAAAAAACATAGTTTTCTTTTTCCAGTATTTCCTGTGCCTTTAGCAATGCGGGCATTTCCTCAATACATGGCCTACACCAAGTGGCCCAAAAATTAAGCAAGATCCGCTTACCTTTATAATCACTTAGCTCAATTGGATTTCCTTCTAAGTCTACATAACCTTTTGCGGAAATTGCCACTTTTTCCGTTGTTTTATTTATGGTAATTTCTCCTGCACTTTTCTTGCTTTTATCGTTGCAGGCATTCAAGGAAAATACTATCACGACCAATAAAAAGAATGTTACTCTCATATGCATTATTGAAATTAGAAAAGCAAAGAAACTAAATTAACTGATGTTTAAGGCATAAAAATATCCTAATAATAAACAAAGTACGACTGCCGAAAATAAAGAATTTACTGTAACCAACCCCGCCTGAAAGGAACGGGCAGGTATCCTCGAGGCAGAGTTATAGAGGTACCAGCCAGCCCACCTGAGGCGGGTAAACCGGCAGGCAGGTATCGCCGGTTACATTTTGACCTCATGGTCAAAAAAACGAAATTCCAATATTTAGATTCCCGCATTTGCGGGAATGACAGTTTAGCGGAATCTCGACGCAGAGCATCCGGGAATTCTTTTCGATTAAACTGAAAAAAGGAACTTCTTAAAAACCCAACTTATAATCTGATATTTCTGCCGATAATTGTGAACCTAATATACCCTTGGGCATTCCCATATCAAAAGGTGATGGGGACACCCACTCGCTTTTTACACCCTTAACTACTAAACTCCCTTTTGGGTCTAAAGATGCGAATGCATATAATGGGTCTTTATAAGTAGCCAAATTGGGCAACCACTTATAGTTCTCATACATTTCTTTTGGATAACGCTTCGTATTCTTATACTTATCACTCATCCATTGGTATGATGCGCTGTTAATTTCTATATAGTCAATTCCGTTTTGATGATGATGAAAGTCTATATGGTTATGCCCGTTCATACAGCATATCACCTTTTCCTTATGGGCTTCCATTATTCTTTGAAGTGTAAGTCGATTCTTCACACCCCATTCATAGTGCCAAAGGCTTTGATGTGAAAAAATAATGGTCGGTAATTCCGTTGCTTCCAGATCAGCCTTAAACCATTCTATCTGTGCATCATCAATAAAGGTCCGTAAACTGCTGTCCACATAAAAATTAGCTTTATCATAATCAATGAACTGGCCATCCTCATATAAAAAATTGGCATCCAATACGATAAAGTGGAAACCATGAAAATCATAAGAATAATAGGTTTTTGGCATTCCCCAATAATCCAGCATTTCTGGTTTTGAATGCCTATCCATATCATGGTTTCCCAACACATGATATTTAGGACCTTTATAGGTTTCCCAGATGTTCATAAAAGCCTTGTTCCCATCTTCGGCCATACAAAAATCACCCAGTTGGATTATGAAA
>JAAETN010000168.1 GCA_024228355.1 Maribacter sp.
CCCGCCGTAAGCGTCTGATCGGCAAGGAAATTCCATGGATGCCTTAAAATGGCAGGGCCACCTGTTCCTCCTATAAATTGGCCAGCTTGCGATATACCGTCATTATCTGCTCTGTCAAACCTGGGTCCCCAGTTACTGAAGAAGAAACCGAATCCTTGGTGGAATCCGCCTCCATAATTATCCTGGTACTTTGGAAGGATGGCATTGGACACAAAAATGGATTGATTTACGGTCACTTCCGTTTTACCGACAGATTCACCTGTGGCAGCACCCTTGGTGCTAATCAGAATTACCCCATTTCTACCTCTGTTACCATAAAGAACGGTTGCGCTCAAACCTTTCAGGACACTAATGTTGGCAATATTGTTGGGATCTATATCCAAAAAACGGCTAGATTCCGTATTACCGTCCAAAAAGGAGGTCTGCGTATTCGCACCTGAATCCACGGGCACGCCGTCTACTACAAAAAGAGGTTGGTTAGACTGAGTTACCGATGAATACCCTCTAATTATAATGTTGGTAGCCGATCCGGAAAGTCCGTTGTTGGCAGTAATATTTACACCCGCAACTTTACCTTGCAGGATTCTACCAATGTCAGACTCGGGTCTTGAACTGACCTGTTCTTCGTCAACCGTGGTTACTGCATATCCTAAGGAGCGTTCCTCCCTTTCTATACCTTGCGCGGTAACCACCACCTCTTCTAGGGCATGTGTATCTTGTTCCATCTGAACATTGATCAAATTACTTTGACCAATAGTTATTTCAACGGATTGTTGCCCTATATAGGAGAACATCAAAATTTGTCCTTCATTGGCTTGAATCGCATAATTACCGTCAAAATCTGTTTGGATTCCTGTTGTCGTGCCTTTTATCAAAATATTGACCCCAGGCAAGGGAATCCCAGTTTCATCGGTGACATTACCCGAAACTGTTTTTTCTTGTGAATATGCTAAGGACATCCCCACGAGGTAAAGCATAAACACCCAAATACATTTTTTTTTCATACGTATGAATTTTTAATGAGTTAGTTCTGAGTGACCATAAAGTAAACAGTGTTTATAAGGAATAACGTTCTTTGAATACATTCGTTCGTTATATTGTAACTAGTGTATAAAGAGCATTTGCAATAGAGCTGTTGTACATTCAATTAGTCATTCGGATCAAAGTAACATCCTCTTAACATAATTTTGGGAAAGACTTATAAACGTTTACTTTTCCGATGAATATTTACTCATGATTTACCTTTTTTAACAAAATTTATCGAATATGTTATATTACTTTTTAAACAAAAAATAATTTAAAACACTGACATTCAGTATTTTAAAAATAAAAATGATAATCATAAAGTGCTACGTTTGACCATTTTTTAGGTAAATGGGTCTAGGCATGGAAGTTTGCTAGAATAGGCACGGACATTAATGTAAAGCGCAGCCCTGAATTTGTTTGATGACTAATTCAAACGTCACTCTAAAATTGAAAGAAGTTATCTATTAGAAGTAAATTTTCAGAGCTGCTTTACATTAAGGCAGTAGTTATCAAAATAACACGCTCCTTGGTTATATTTGGGAAAGTCTTATAAACGTTTACGCGCCCGATAAACAATTACTGAAATTTTACAGGATCAAGACGAAGCTTGAATAACAAGTCTTTGATATTCGCTAGGTGTTAGTTTGGTGTCTTTCTTAAATGCCTTATTGAATGTTACCTTGTTATTATAACCAACTTCATAAGCAACATCTATGATATTTAAGTTTTTTTGATAGTCAAGATCAAAAATATTTTTAGCTTCATTGATACGGTACTTATTGATGAGTTCATGAAAATTCAAATCAAAATGTTCATTTATTACTTGAGACGCATTATGTCTAGTGGTATTCAATCGATCCGCCAGTACTTCGAGGTTTATATCGTTCTCTTTGTATATCTTCTCATTTTCCAATAGGGCGATTAAATTGTTCCTTAATTCGATGGATAGACTTGAAGTGAGTCCGGATTTTTCATATTTGAAGAATAATTTGTCGCCAAAAGTCAAAACTCCACTAAAAACACTTGGTTGAACATTGGCCGAATAACCAATATACATAACCATTAAGGCCATGCAAACTACTTGTGAATGATATATAACACCAGAAGTAATATTATAACTTATTAAAATACCATAAATAGAATAGCAGATTATATAACTAATGTGAATCACATAAATATTTCTCTGCCAAAGTTTATTTGCTTTATTGACACTTTTATTCTTTTTGGAAGTGATATACAGTTTTCGAACAAAATAGCCATAAATTATCAGTGATGTCAATTTTAGGGTAACTAATAGTATCATATCTGCCGAATCTTGGGCATTGTTGCCCATTGAAATACGCTCAAGCATAATACTCAATTTGTCAGAACCTGATAATAAATATGTTGGCAATAAATAGAGGAATAATACAATAGTAGGAATCAGATGTAATACATCGGTTTTCTTAAAAACGTATTGCTGTGTAATTCTTTTAAAATAAAAATAAAGCAATGGTCCATAAAGAAAGGAGAAACTAGTGGACATTAGATAGGAATGTGGAAATCTAAAATGATAATTGGTAATATTCAAACAAATATGAAGAATAAATAATGAATGAATCAAAACAAAACAGCTTATTAATACTTTTGCGGCCTGGTCAATTTTTTTATTAAAATGGAGTATAGCAGCTATATAAAAACCAATAAGAGCTACATATAAATACAGGAATGACCATATATTAAACGATGCGCTATATTTATCAACAAGAGCTTTGAAATCTGGTTCTTCCCGTATTGAATCAAATCCTGATTCCGTTAATATTGATGTATTAAAGTTTAAGAATAAATATTTTTCTATGTAGTCAGTGGCTCTTGCAATATCTTCAGATGCCGCATATACTAAAGCAATTTTCTTTAGAACCACATCCTTAGGAACCGTTGGGTCAGATTCGGCCTTATGATAGGTTATAATTGCTTCTTTGAGTTTATGCTCGGAAAATAGTTGATCAGCTTCGGCTAAAAGATCCGAGGAGGATTCATAATGGGAATTTTGGTAAACCTCTCCTATTTCTGCATTTAGAATCGGATATGCTTTGACGCAAACTAGTAAGAATGTGATTAAGATTCCTAAATGCCTCATTTGATTGATTGATGAAATTGATGAATTAGCTGTTTCAAGTTACTTAATAAATGAGGTCGAAATCTTAAATATATCTTAAAATGGTAACTCCCGATAATAGTTTACCCCTAAGTTAAGTTAAAATTTTAGGTGTTAAATGTTAAATTTTAATTTTCTCAAATTATTCTGAGTTATAAAGCAATAGTCATTAAACAAAAAAAACCGGTGCTCCCACCGGTTTTAACTAACTAACTCAAAAAATTACTAACTCAAATAATTCGTTACAAATATCTTTTTTTACCAAGAACAATGGTTAATTAAAGATTGGCAATTAGCTTAAATTGCCCTCTATTTCATAACGGGATTTAGATGGATTTATTGTTTGACTTTTGGTAATTGTTTCAAAGTTAATCTTGTAACGAAAACACCTTTCTTAAAAGATCGGTTGTGCGCGATGAAACCTTGGTTCTTATTTCCTTTTCTTCAATAGCTATCATGGTGTAAACCCCATTAAGTGCTTCTGTGGTCACATAATCGGTAAGGTCTGGATTTACTTTTTTAGTAAGTGGTATATTGTTATATTTCGTTATTAGATTATTCCAGATTTGATCAGCACCTACTTTCCCAAACGAATTTTTTATAACAGGATTGAATTTGGCATATAGAGCCGTCTGTGTAGCATTCGTTAGATATTGGGTTGCTGCGTCATCGCTGCCTAGAAGAATGTTTTTGGCGTCATTGAATGTGATTCCTTTTACGGCATCAATGAAAATTGGTGTTGCCTCACTTACCGCATCTTCCGCTGCCCTATTCAAGACTTTCAGGCCTTCATCGGCTAAATTTCCCAGCCCTATGTCTCTCAAGGTTTTATTAACTTTTTGGAGTTCTTCAGGCAGTAATATCTTTACCAACTCGTTTTTATAAAAGCCATCGGTCTTGGTTAATTTGCTCACTTGTTTATCAATGCCCATATCCAATGCTTCCCTTAGAGCTTGGGCAATTTGCAAATTGCTGACACCAGTTCCTCCCTGTGGTAGCTGATTTACAACTTGTTGTAATTCATTACAGGCATAACTTTGGAGGATAATCATTAGTACTAGTAGGTTTCTTTTCATGTTTATGTTTTAATTTAATATGGCTAGGAAAAAATAACTGTCTTGTTATTGTAGACCATGGTTTTTCGTTGTACATGAAGGTTCACAGCTCTTGAAAGAACAATTTTTTCTAGGTCTCTGCCCTTGGCTATAAAGTCCTTTATGGTATGGGAATGCGAAACTGTCGTCACATCTTGTTCAATGATCGGTCCAGCATCAAGTTCTTCTGTCACATAATGACTGGTAGCCCCAATAATCTTTACTCCTCTTTCAAATGCAGCATGATAGGGCTTGGCTCCTGCAAATGCAGGTAAGAATGAATGATGTATGTTGATGATCTTGTTTGGGAATTCATGGATCAATGTACTACTAACAATTTGCATATACCTGGCAAGCACGATGAAATCAACTTCATGTTCTTTCAACAGTTTCAACTGCTTCTCTTCCGCTTCTTTTTTTGAATCCTTAGTAACAGGGATATGATAAAAAGGAATATTGAATTGTTTGGCGATATAGCCCAATTCCTCATGATTGCTTATTATGAAAGGAATTTCAGCCCTTAATTCACCAGAATTAAATCGACTTAAAAGATCATAAAGACAATGGTTATATCTAGAAACAAAGATGGCCATTTTAGGTAAGACATCATCCGAGTGTAAACTCCATTGCATCTGATAATGCGCCGCCAAGTTTGAAGCAAATTCTTTTTTGAATTCTTCAACATCAAGCCCATTGTTCTCAAAATCACTTTCCAATCGCATAAAGAAAACATCGGCTTCTTTGTCCACATGCTGATCAAGATAAATGATATTTCCTCCTTTGGAATGAATAAAGCCGGTAACGGCACTAATAATTCCAGATTGGTCGGGGCAATGAATTAAAATGGTAGTTCTCAATCTAAATGTTTTATGCTCAAAATTAGAACATAAAAAACATCTAACAATTATAAATTAGGTGGTTTTTATTCAGAAAATAATTATGGGTTAGTCTTGTGCTAAAAATCCGGTTTAATTACTGGGTAAAGATCCGGTCCAATTTTTGAACGACTTGCGAAAACTATTTATTTCTTGTCGCAATAAGTTCAAATACTCCTTTTCTTTCACACCATCCCGCTCTAATCCAGTACAATATGAATTTATGTTCTTAATCATAATATTGATATAAGAGACATTTCTGATTTTTTCATCGTAGGAAAGGGTGAACTCGGTCTGAGCTATTTTTTGTGGAATCAAAATGGTATCCGTCAATAATGAATCTGCTATTATATCCCGAAGACTATTGGATTTGTAAAGTTTCAACAAATCTTTGTTGAATGTTACATACGATGCAATCTCTCTGCTCATAGCACAGAGTTCAAGAGCCTTCCTGTAGACAGGGACTGTTCTTAAATTTTTACGGGACATGATTTTAAATAGCAATTTATTACCATAAAGTTACGTCAGATATTGAAAATTAGTCTTTCGAATTAAAAGTTAAACTTAATTAATACCTTTGATAGTAAATTAATACATAATGAAAACTTTAAATAGTACTGTTGATGATATAAGTTGGCATATACTCCAATGTTTACAGGAGGACGCAAGGGAATCATTCGCCAGTATAGGTCGTAAAGTAGGCCTAACGTCACCGGCAGTGGCAGAGCGTGTTAAAAAACTCGAAGACTTGGGTGTTATTCAAGGTTACAGAGCTATGGTTTCGCATACCCTTACAGGCCATCAACTCAAGGCCATCATTACCTTACGGGCGTTTATGGGTAAATTGAAACCTTTTCTGGCGACGGTAAAGAGTTTTGAGGAGGTCATTAATTGCTATCGGGTCACAGGTAATGAAAATATTGTAATGGAGGTAGTCTTGAAAGATCAATTTCATTTGGAAAATTTTATTGATAAATTAATTAAATATGGAGAAGCCCGGACCCATATCATACTATCTGATGTTATTTCCAGCGCTCCAATACGTAGATAATCCCTAATAATTACACGATATTAATTATCCCTTGATTTGCGACTAAGGGAATAAATCTTTTATTTTAACCTATGAACATGGATAAATTCGATGAATACCTGTAATTAGCCATTGATAAGGCCATATGTTTTGCCAGATGATTATTGGGAGGTTACTTTTCAAACCAATGAAGCCATAAAAAGGGCTTTTAGTAACAATGAAATCAAGGTTGCCTACTCTGAAGGAATCGAAATTGGTAATATCGGAGAATAAAATATTTTTGATTTACCTTATTTGTATCTTTGGCAAGTTCATTTTGGCGAGATTTTTGATGTTTCCATCAGTATGAAAAAATTATTACTTGTTCTTACCTTAGGCATTTCCTTTCTTTCAACGGCCCAGCAATTGACACTCAAGAAAGGAGTAATAATGGAGCGTATTGCGATTAACGATACCATTCCTGAGGATTTTGCTCTGTTTTTGCCTTCCAATTTTGATGTTTCCAAAGTATGGCCCGTGATTTTTGTATATGACATGCAGGGTAGAGGTGATAAAGTTTTACGGATGTTTGTAGAGGCGGCAGAAAAGAACAGTTATATCCTTGCTGCTTCAAACAATGTAAATGACAGCCTTTCCTTGACTCAGAATATTCTTATATCCAAAAGAATGTTCAACACCGTGTTTTCCATGCTTAGAATTCATAAGGAACGAATTTACACAGCTGGATTTGATGCGGGAGCCCGAGTAGCTTCATTAATGCCGACTTTTGTAAACCAAATAAATGGGGTGATCTCATGTGGATCCACAATAGGTAATAAGGAGGTGTTATCAAGTAAGAATCCATTTCATTTTATCGGGGTAGTTGGTGATAAGGATTTTAATTACCCGGAAATGGTTAAAATGGAAAAACTCTTTAATTTAATGAAATTTCCAAATCAGACCTTGGTTTTTGATGGCGGTCACAAATGGCCATCAGCTCAAATGCTTTCCTATGCCATGGAGATCTTGGATTTAGAAGCAATGGCCAAAAATAGAATTCCTAGGGATTCGGTTTTTATTTTTGAAACTTACCGACGGAATTTAAATGATGCAAATAGTTTGATTTCTGAACATAAACAATTGGAAGCATACCAAAAGCTTAATGAAATAATGGAGGTTTATAAGCCTTTGATAAAGGTTGACTCTCTTAAAGATAGTAAAAAGGCCTTACGAAGAAATCCAAGTTATAAAAGTCAGAATAGAAGTCGAAATTCAATTATGCTCAAGGAATCCTTTATTAAGGATGAATATGATTATTCGCTTGAAGAAGATATTTATACGTATAACTATAACAATTTGGGATGGTGGAATTACCAAATGGATGTCTTGAAAAAATACAAGGAAAGTCCCAATCGGATGCAGAAACAAATGGGCGCACGACTTGAGGGGTATTTAAATGCCTTGATTGCTGATAATATTGATATAGTTAATTTGAATAGCCCATCTGATGAAGAGGCATTGAATTTTCTTTGGATGTTAAAAACCATAACCTCCCCTGATGATTTTACTTATTATCTTAAGGTAATTTCCTTGAATGCCAAAGTAGAGGATTATGGCACCGCTTTGTATTATCTGGAGGAACTCCTAAAAAGAGGGTATTCAAATGTCGACGAACTGTACGCCTTGGAAAATACTGCCCTATTTAGAATAACGCCAGAGTTTAATGAATTGGTAGCGAAGTATTTGAAAAAAGCAAGGTATGAAATCATTCAGGAATAAGGTGCGGAACTTTGGAAATATTCCAATCTATAACAAGTCCGTTGGCTATATCCTCTGCAATTTCCTTACCATACAAAACTTCGCATAAATAGAGGGCTGCCTCAAAACTTTTGGCTCCACCAGCTGATGTAATATATTTTCCGTCATGTACAAAAAGTACATCATCTGCTACCCCTAAATGGGGAAATGTTTTTCTATAAAGTTCAATATCACTTGGGAATGTTGTAGAAATTACATTATCTAAAACACCTGCTTTGGCCAATACAAAAGCGCCATCACAATGAGAGGTCATGTATAATGCATTTTTGTTGACCTTTCTAACAAAATTTAGCATAATGGAGTCTTTTAGGTCACTGTCCAGATGATGTTCAGCACTTGGGACTACGAGAATGTCTACTTGAGGTATAGAATCATTGGTATAATCAAAATCAGGTAAAATACGAACGCCCTCAAAAGTGGTCACCGGATCTAATGTGTTCGCTACTGTGAAAGTATTCATTGCCTTTATACCTTTCCTGAATTGTGTATGCTGAAATATATCGAAAGGGGCGGTAAATTCTGTATTATAAGTACCGTCCATTATTAAAAAGGCAACGTTGTACCACCCTGACTTTATCTTTGGCTGATGCTTTTCTTTTTGTACAATGGTTTGTATTTCCTCTTTTTTGGTATTACATCCCATTGAAAAAATGAACATCAACAGTACTATATAGCTATATTTCATTTGTTCGCTTTTTATTACGCAATCTAAAAGTAAAAGTAGTAATATTCCCAAGAAGAATTTTAAGGCGATGCCGTACTATATGAATTCGTGGCAGAATAGTAATAAGTCGTATTTTTGGCTACAAATTCGTTTAAAATGAAGCTAGTTGTTGTCACGTCGTTCTTTTTATTGATTATGCTCAGTTGTAAGCAAGGCAAGCAGTACCATGATGAGAAGGAAAATGAAATAGTAGAAGTAACGGGCACTACTTTGAAAGATATATTGGAATTTCAATCTAAACTGAACGATGAATTCAAAAGTCCTGAATCCTCTCCCTTACCGGATCGATACCGAAAGGATTTTGAAAGTCTTGATTTTTTTAAGCCAGATACAAATTATGTGGTTAAGGCAAAATTTGTGTTGACGCCCGATGCATTGCCTTTTTTAATGCCTACAACAACAGATCGCAAATCTGAAGAGGTAGTCTATGGGATTGCCCATTTTCAGCTTAACGGAAAAGAGCACAAGCTAGAGATTTATCAGAATAGGAAATTGATGTTGGATGAGGAGTATAAGGATTATCTTTTTCTACCTTTTACTGACCAAACCAACGGTGAACAAACCTATGCTGGAGGTCGATACATAGATCTTTCAATACCCAACGACAATACTATCGTAATAGATTTTAATAAAGCGTATAATCCGTACTGTGCATATAATAAAAAGTATTCGTGCCCCATTGTACCCAGCATAAATGCATTGGATACGAGTGTTATGGCCGGCGTTAAGGATTTTAAAAAAGGGAAAAAATAAAAACCCTGACTTTTATGCCAGGGTTTTCAAATAACTTCAATTCTAAATCAACCAATTAATTTGTTAGAAAGAATATATTGCTGCCAGTACAAATGAAGATAGGCTCCCGAGTGGTTCACCATCACTATCTAAAAAAGCGTCTTCTGAAGCACTATCAAGTCTCAATTCAGGTTTTATGATTAGGTCACCAATTGTTGCGCTCCCGGTGAGGGTAACTGCAAATACGCTAGCATCTCCTTCTGTATTGGATGCTCCAATGGCTCCGAAAAAATCAGTTTCAGTGAAATATTCGCCTCTTAGCCCAATAGTAAAGTTATCTGAAGTGGCCAGTTGGGGATAGATTGCTGCACCTGCAAAACTGCCAATGCCTTCAGCACCATCGAAATAGGCTGCATTGATTCCTAAAAAGAAGTCCTCCGAAACATCAAAGCCACCAGTGAAATCCACTTCAAAAGAACCGTCATCTGCCAAGAAATTCAAATATTGACCACTATAGCCTAATTGCGCTCCATACGCGTATTTACCATTAGGATTGAATTCTGTTAAATCAGTTGGATTCATAACCGCTAACATTGCCGACCAATCGTTACCCAAGTCAAAATCAGCTTTTAACCCCGTATGGCTAAACGGTCCGTAAGAAAATAAATAAGAAGTACTATAGTTGAAATTAGCCGCGGGTGAAATTACTTCGTACCCAAGGAATGTATTAAAATTACCCAATGTAAGGGTTACTTTGTCACTAACATTCCAATAAGCATAAAGCTGATTTACAATGTCTCCGGTTGCAGAATACATAGGAGAGGCAAAAATTGCATCAGTTCCTCTTGGCCCAAATACTAAATCTGCAACGAACCCTACTTTTTCACCTTCATAACTTGCAATGACATTAGCCATGCCAAGGGCAAAACCTGGAAGATTTGCAAATGAGCTGCCAGGGACAGAATAATTATCCCCTGAATTTGCAGCGTTTAGATTGGCACGGTAATATGCATCTATAGTACCACTAAGGGCAAATTTAGGTTTATCTTCTTCACTTTCCTCTTCTTGTGCAGAGGCTACGGTTGCGAGTAGCATAATTGCCAGAAGTATTAAATTTTTTATGTAATTTGTATTTGTAATCGATTTCATATTTCAATGATTTAGATATCTCATTTTAGAGACGTTTGTGTTTGACAATAAATGATTTGAAAATATTTTGAAAAAGGTTATAAAACGGAGCGTTCTGCAAAACGCTCCGTATTTTTATATTAGTGTTGATTCATTCTAAAGTCCGGGTAAGCGTCCATTCCATGTTCATGAAGATCAAGACCTTCAATCTCCTCTTCTTTCGATACACGTATACCTATGGTTTTCTTAAGGGCAAAGATGATTATAAAGGCGGTTAGACAACAGAAAACAGCTGCTGCTCCAACCCCTGTTAATTGATATATGAACTGATCTAAACCTGCTTTATCCCCAAATAGGCCTACTGCCAATGTTCCCCAGATACCACAAATAAGATGCACGGTTACAGCACCTACAGGATCATCTAATCTCAGTTTATCTATAAAAGCAACACCAAGAACAATAATAACACCTGCTAAAAGACCTATGATAATAGCTTCCAATGGCGACATTAGGTCTGCTCCGGCAGTAATACCTACAAGACCACCTAAAATACCATTTAAAAACATCGTTAAATCAAAGTTCCTGTATAGTATTGTAGAAGTTACAAAAGCCGAAACTCCTCCTGCAGCAGCAGCCAAACTTGTGGTTACTATGACCAAAGAAGTTAATGCTGGGTCGGCTGAAAGAACAGAACCTCCATTAAACCCAAACCAACCTAGCCAAAGTATAAAAACCCCAATAGCGGCCAATGGAATATTATGGCCTGGAATCGCTTTTGGTTTTCCTTCATCGCCAAATTTACCAATTCGTGATCCCAGTAGATAAATGAAGACAAGTGCTGCCCATCCACCAACGGAATGTACCAAGGTAGAACCTGCAAAGTCATAGAAACCACCTTCATCCCCACCTAAAGTGGAAAGGAATCCGCCTCCCCATTGCCATGATCCAACAATAGGATAAACCAAGCCTACATATATAATAACGAAAATCATAAAGGAACCTAACTTTACCCGTTCAGCAACGGCACCCGATACAATTGTCGCTGCTGTGGCGGCGAACATCGCTTGGAACAGGAAATCAGTCCAATACGTATATCCTCCATCTGCATATTCAGGTGTAAGACCATCTGCCCCTATAGGAAGGCCAAAACCTCCAAACCCTAAGAAACCATTAAAATCACCTGGGTACATTAAATTAAATCCCCCTATGTAGTACATCAAAAGCCCTATACATATAATAAAGACATTCTTGAATAAAATATTAATTGTGTTTTTTTCTCTGGTAAGCCCAATTTCCAATAAGGAAAAGCCCGTATGCATAAAGAAAACGAGGGCCGTACATACCATCATCCAAACATTGTTCGCTGTAAATAATCCTGCATCCATTTTGTAAAAGTTTAGTTGTTTAAAATTTAGTTGATTCCAGAGTGTCCATTTTCTTTGGTCCTAATTCTATAGGCCTCGATAATTTCGGAAACGAATACTTTACCATCGCCCACATTACCTGTATAAGCGGATTCCAAAATAGCTTCTACTGTTCTTTCCAAAAATTCGTCGGAAATGACAATAGATAAATATCTTCTTTGGATATCGCTGGTACTATAAGAAATACCTCTGTATACATGTCCTTCTTTCTCATTGCCAACTCCAGTTACATCCCAGTAACTAAAAAAGTTTACCTCAATTTGATGCAATGCATTCTTTACATCATCAAATTTGGATTTTCTAATAATTGCCTCGACTTGTTTCATAATTGATTTATTGATTATGGATCAAATATATATATAAAAAATATAGACCCCCATAAAAAATAGGGGTATAAATCAAATAATTATAATAAATGTAATTTATACCCCTAAAAAATAAGGGTATAGATAAAAAATACTAATAATTATGAATTATAAAAATTTAAAATGAAAGAAATTCGTTTTAATATGAATCAAATGGGTAAAAAAGCCTTTGGTAAGGATATTTTGAGGAAAGCCAATCAAATCAATAAATTTGGTGCAAGTCGAAGGGCATATTTGCGAAAGGCTCTATTGTATTAATCTGGAGAGCCATAAGCCTAAAATCACGGCGAAAATACCAACGGCAACGCTTGCAATTGTATAAAACGAAAAATGAAGAATCTCGCCCGACTTCAGTAAAGTTTGATTTTCCAAGGCAAAAGTGGAGAAAGTGGTGAAGCCACCACAAAATCCGGCAGTTAATAATAAGGTTTGGTTTTGGGAAAGTAAATTACTCCTGAAAGAGATACCTAATATCAGTCCTATAATAAGACATCCTAAAATATTGACTAAAAATGTACCTAGATAAAAGTGTTGAAAATAGGTATTGAAAGTTTTGGTAATTAGATATCTTAGTAAGCTACCTATGCCTCCACCTATAAAAACAAGTAATAATTGCTTCATGGACATTAAATACAATTAAGATATAACTAAGCAATCAGAAATAGATAAAATAGTATCCCTTATCTCTTCTAGTTAACGAAATGATTTTAAGATTATGGTCTTAAAGGTAAAAAACTAAACGGCTTTCTTGTAGGTAGAAGTAACTAAATCTATAGGATAGATTTTTGAAAGTGTTGAATTTGTAGTTTTTTTCTGCGCTTCACTCTTGTTTTTGTTAACACTATATAGACTTGGAATCATCATTGCCGCGTTGATGCAAACTAGAAGAAAAACTATTGTTAGGAATGTTACCATGAAATTGCCCCTTTTAATGATAAACGCAAAATTACGTTGTTTGGTATTATATACGGGTCAAAATACCTTAATTGTTGTCAATGTGTTAATTTTTGTGGTATATGTAAACTTTAGGTTAATTCTTAAGCAAATACTTAATGTAGAATAAGATTAATAAGAAAACTACAAAGAATATTCCTACCCACTTAACACCTTTATAATTTTTTGAATGCAATTTTTTATCCTTCTTATACATAAGGACAATGACCAATGAAAAAACTATAATGAAAAGAATGGCAAAAATTAATTGTCCGGTGCTGAACATAGTATATTCAAATTAGTTATTCAGTTAATAAAAAAGTAAAAAGTATTGAATTTACGCATCTAACCTAATCAATTGTTAAGTTTGGATTTTTGGTTGTGAATAAAATCATCCAACATTTATATACTCATTTTATATTTTTACACAAAGCTAATTTAATTGTATAAAAATGAAGCATAAAATAAGTGCAGTGGAATTATTTCATAATTCTTTTGGTTTAGGGGTTTCAAAGACCATGAGGGCTGATTTAGGTGAGAAAAAAAATTTACTCCGCTTCAATTTGATGGATGAAGAGAACAAGGAATATTTTGAGGCAGCCAATAGTAAGGATTTGGTTGAAGTTGCGGATGCTTTGGGAGACATGCTTTACATTTTATGTGGAACCATATTAGAGCATGGTATGCAGCATAAAATAGAGGAAGTGTTTGAAGAGATTCAACGAAGCAATATGAGTAAATTAGGTGCAGATGGCAAACCAATTTATAGGGAAGATGGGAAAGTACTCAAAGGTCCCAACTATTTTAAGCCCAATATTGAAGGTGTTTTAGACAAATAGGAAAGTGCCTTCAAAGGCCCTTGGATTATTATTTTGAATAATTAATTACACCTTAAATCTCCAACCGAATTTATCCTCACTTCTGTTATACTGAATATCGGTAATTCGCTTTTTTAACCTAGCGGCATAACCTTCTGGTATTTCCGCCAAATCATAATCTTCATTTATATAACCAAAGGAGGCAATAGGTGATACTACAGCAGCGGTACCCGCACCGAACATTTCTTTTAATGAACCATTTTTTGCGGCTTCAACGACTTCCGATACAGTTATTTTACGAATCTCGACAGGAATACCTTCATCTTTGGCAATTTCCAAAATGCTCTTACGGGTAATTCCGTCAAGTATTCTATCACTGGTTGGTCCTGTTACCAAGGTGTCATTGATTCTTATGAAAATGTTCATTGAACCTGCTTCTTCAATGTATTCGTGGGTGTTGTCATCTGTCCAGATGACTTGGTTATATCCTTTTTCAATAGCTAACTGTGTAGGATAGAATTGTCCGGCATAATTACCGCCAGCTTTGGCATATCCTACCCCTCCATTTGCCGATCTAGAATAGGTCTCTTCGATCAACACTTTAACCTTTCCAGAAAAATAGGCCCCAGAAGGAGCACAGGTTATCATGAAAGTATATTCATTGGCCGGAGAGGCATGAAGACCATTACCAGATGCAAAAATAAATGGTCTAACATATAATGAACTACCAGCTTTTTGAGGAATCCAATCCTTATCCAACTTCAAAAGCGTTGTAAGACCGTCCATAAAATATGCTTCCGGTAATTCTGGAATGGCCATTCTTTTTGCAGAAATGTTCAATCTTTTACAATTGTCCATAGGACGGAAAAGCCATGCATCGCCATTCTCATCCTTATAGGCTTTCATTCCCTCAAATATTGATTGACCATAATGAAAAATCTTTGCGGATGGATCAAGAGTAATAGGTTGATATGGTATTATTTCGGGTATTTCCCAAACACCATTTCTGTATTTACACACTAACATATGATCTGTAAAAACACTTCCAAAAGCCAAATTATCAAAATCTACCTTATCAATTTTCGATTTTTTGGCTTTCTCCACTTTTATGCTCATCGTACGGGTCTCCATGGAATACTATTTATTGAATAAAATTAGAAAAATATCCCAATCGGTTCTTCTTTTTTTCTTTAAAAATTACCAATTTTACATAGCAAATCGAAAAAATGAGAAATATGAAAGGTTTTAACATACTCGTTGTGTTATTGTTAATGTTTTGGTCCTGTAAAGGACAGGAAACCAAGCAAGAAATTACTGAAAAAGCGGATATTACCTATGAATTGGTTTCATTTGGTAACAAGATCTTGGCCGATGGTAGCATTTCAGGTCAAGAAATGATGCAAAAATATCATGGGATGTCTGTAGCTGATACGACGCAGACGAAGTTTACAGCTGTGGTCAAGGAGGTTTGTCAGGCAAAAGGCTGTTGGATGAAGGTCGTATTGGATGGTAGTGAGGAAGCTATGGTGAGATTTAAGGATTATGGCTTCTTTATGCCCAAGGATATTGCGGGTAAGGAAGTTATAATCAATGGTAATGCCTTTGTTGAGGAAATGAGTGTAGAGGACCAAAAACATTATGCTGAGGATGGAGGTAAATCCAAGGATGAAATAGCAAGAATAACTGAACCTAAAAAGACTTTTGGCTTTGAGGCCGATGGTGTGCTTCTAAAGGAATAATGCAGCGCGAAATAATCACAACTGCAGATGGTTCAAAGACGATTCAGCTAAAGGAATGGAATGAGCAATACCATTCCAAACATGGTGCTATCCAGGAGGCTTACCATGTTTTTATTAAGCATGGATTGAATTTATTTCAAAACCAATCAATCAATATTCTGGAAATTGGTTTTGGTACTGGACTCAATGCTTTAATTACTTGTTTAGAAGCTCCAAAATTGAATTTAATGGTTGTATTCAATGGTGTTGAGGCGTATCCCGTTTCCGCTGATGAACTTTCGCAGTTAAATTATATTTCGGAATTAAAAGCTGAAGATTTTCGACAACAGTTTCAACAGATGCATCAGTCATCATGGGAAGAGGAAATCTGGATTTCTGACCATTTTTCGCTGTATAAAGAGCAATGTGATTTTAAGGAAATCAATGACCATAACTGCTATGATTTAGTTTATTTTGATGCATTTGGCGCCCGGGTTCAGCCTGAATTATGGACAGAAGATATCTTTTCGAAAATGTTCATGGCACTTAAAAAAGGTGGAGTTTTGGTTACCTACGCTGCAAAAGGTAGCGTTAGAAGAGCAATGCTAGAAGTGGGTTTTGAAGTGGAAAGGCTACCGGGGCCACCAGGAAAACGTGAAATGTTGAGAGCTATAAAGTCTTAGTGAAAACACTCTTCTTTGTTAAATAACCCAGTTTCTTATAACAAGCTTAACAATAGCAGCCTATCACTGTTAAATTGAAATTAAATGCGATTATCACTGGGTTTTAAACCCATACCTTTGTGCCATGAAGTTATTGATTACAGGAGCGACGGGATTAATAGGGCGTACTATTGTTGAATTGGCCAATCAACAAGGAATAGCAGTGAATTATTTGACCACTAAAGAAGATAAGATTATTTCAAATGAAAACTTTCAAGGGTATTATTGGAATCCCCAGAAAAATGAAATCGACCTTAACTGTTTTGAAGGTATAACGGCCATTATAAACCTTGCGGGATCAACTATTGTAAAAAGGTGGACGGCCGAATACAAAAATGAGATTCTGTATAGTAGAATAAATTCATTGAAAACCCTGAATCAAGCATTGGGCAAAATAGATACCAAGAATATAACTTCTTTTGTTTCAGCTTCAGCCATAGGTATTTATCCAAATTCAAAGGTCAACCTATATTCCGAGGATGAACAAGAGGTTGATAAAAGTTTTATAGGCGAAGTTGTTCAGAAATGGGAAGATGAAATAAATGCTTTGGGGCATTTTGGATTTTTGGTCACGAAAATTAGAATAGGCTTGGTTTTATCCAAAGATGGGGGAGCACTGCCAGAATTGACAAAACCGATAAAATCTTATGTCGGTGCTACATTCGGTAAAGGAAAGCAATGGCAATCTTGGATTCATATTTCTGACTTGGGCAAAATGTTCCTATTTATTGTAAAGAACGGATTAAGTGGCACTTATAATGGGGTAAGTCCCAATCCGATTACCCATAAAAAAATGGTCAATGAAATAGCTAAGGTGCTGAATATGCCATTATTTCTTCCTAATATTCCGCGCTTTTTAATGAGCCTTGTCCTCGGAGAAATGTCTTATCTTTTTTACGTAAGTCAAAGGGTGAGTAGCAAGAAAATAGCAGAAGAAGGATTTGCATTTGAATACCCTAACATTGCAAATGCCCTTCAACAATTTTACAATAGCGACTATGTGGATGATTTTCAAGATGATTACAAAACTGAAGATTTTTTATCTTAAAGCATATTTTCCTTTCCAGTAGTCTAAGCAACTACCATTTAATTACATGAAATTTGTATAAAGATTGGTGACATTTTGACATTTTTAAAGAATTGGCAGTACTTTTGCCATCTTAGAAAACAAGATTAAAACTGCCATATTCAATGAGTAAGAAAAATAAAGCTGAAGAGTTAGAAAAATCAACCTCCGAGGAACAGTTCAATAAAGATATTGAGAACGGACAGGAAGAAGTTGTAAACGAGGAAGAGGTAAAGACCACAGAAGAGCAACTCCAATATGAATTGAAAAAAGAAAAAGATAAATTTCTTCGTCTATTTGCTGAGTTTGAAAACTATAAGAAACGTACCTCAAAAGAGAGGATGCATTTATTCAAAACTGCTGGGCAAGAAGTTATTGTTTCCTTGTTACCTGTTTTGGACGATTTTGAGCGGGCTTTAAATGAGTTGGCAAAATCTGAGGATAAAGAGATGTTCAAAGGTGTTGAACTAATCAATGTAAAATTACGAGAGACACTTAAATCCAAAGGAATGGAGGAGGTTGGAACGCAACAAGGAGATACTTTTGATGCGGAAATTCATGATGCCATAACCCAATTGCCAGCACCTAGTAAAAAATTAAAGGGAAAGATTATCGATGTAGTTGAAAGAGGTTATAAACTAGGCGATAGGATAATTCGTCATCCAAAAGTAGTTGTCGGAAACTAAAAATCAAGCATGAAGGAAGATTATTATGAAATACTTGGTATAAGTAAAAATGCCACGGCTTCAGAAATAAAAAAAGCCTATCGCAAAAAGGCACTGGAACACCATCCTGATAAGAATCCTGGTGACTCAAAGGCAGAAGAGCTTTTCAAAAAGTCAGCAGAAGCTTATGAGGTCTTAAGTAATCCTGATAAGAAAGCAAAATATGACCAATTTGGTCATGCAGCCTTTGAAGGAGGTGGTTTTGGCGGCGGCGGAATGAACATGGATGATATCTTTAGCCAATTTGGCGATATTTTCGGTGGAGCATTTGGTGGCGGTGGTTTTAGTGGTTTTGGCGGTTTCGGTGGCGGTGGACAGCGCAGGGTAAAAGGTAGTAACCTGAGAATTAGGGTTAAATTGACCTTGGAAGAGGTAGCTAACGGGGTTGAAAAAAAGGTCAAAGTACGTCGAAAAATCCAAGCAACAGGTGTTACATACAAGACTTGTGGTACTTGCGGTGGTCGAGGACAAGTAACCAAAGTCACTAATACTATCCTGGGTAGAATGCAAACTGCTGCTGCATGTAGTTCTTGTGGAGGTAGCGGTCAGATTATCGATAAGAGACCAAGCGATGCAGATGCTCATGGCCTAAAAGTAAACGAAGAAACTGTTTCAATTAAGATACCGGCAGGAGTCGAAGATGGTATGCAACTCAAAGTTCCAGGAAAGGGTAATGATGCCCCCGGCAACGGCATACCTGGTGATTTATTGGTTGCTATTGAGACCCAAGATCATAATACTTTAAAAAGAGAAGGTGATAATTTACACTATGACCTTTATATAAGTTTTTCGGAAGCGGTATTGGGAACTTCGAAAGAGATAGATGCAGTTGGAGGTAAAGTGCGCATAAAATTAGAGTCCGGAATACAATCGGGTAAGATATTAAGGTTAAGAGGTAAGGGTATTTCCAGTATTAATGGTTATGGCAGCGGAGACCTTTTAGTGCATGTTAATGTATGGACTCCAAAAGAGCTTAACAAGGAACAAAAGGAGTTTTTTGAAAGAATGAACGGCAATGATAATTTTGAGCCTAGGCCAGAGAAATCCGATAAATCATTCTTTGAAAAAGTGAAAGATATGTTCTCTTAACGAATAACGAATAGAGTATTAAATAAAAAACGTATATTTGGTTTAATATTGGGAAACCAATATTAATTTTCTTTTTCATAGCAATTTTTTTCCCATCCTTAATTTAATTGAGGGTGGGTTTTGTTTTTTTAGTGAAACCGTATTTCCAGGAGCTTCCAAAAAGCGAATTGGTAATAGCGGGTTGAACTAATCCCGCCAACGGGCGGGATCTTAACGTTTATGTCTGGTGGTTTTTGTTTTTTTAGTGAAACCGTGTTTCCAAGAGCTTCCAAAAAGCGAATTGGTAATAGCAGGTTGAACTAATCCCGCCGACGGGCGGGATCTTAACGTTTATGTCGGGCTGGTTTTGTTTTTTTAGTGAAACCCTGTTTTCAAGAACCTGAACAGGAGTCCGGAAAACTGTATGTTAACCAGACCTGACAATAAGACGGGTCATATCAAATATATAATCACAGAATTCAGAATAGTCTTTTAAAGCAATTCTATATCTTTGGCAAAATTGCTTTCATGAACAACATTTTGGTCACTAAAGAGGTTACCAAACAATTTGGGAAATACACTGCTCTTAATAAAGTTTCCTTGGAAATTCCTAAAAACAGCATTTATGGGCTATTAGGTCCAAATGGGGCTGGTAAAACAACTTTGATTCGTATTATAAACCAAATAATATATCCTGATAGAGGTGAGGTGTATTTCGATGGAGTACTATTAAAACCACATCATATAGCCATGATAGGTTATTTGCCCGAAGAAAGAGGATTGTACAAGAGTATGAAAGTTGGGGAACAAGCCTTGTATTTGGCCCAACTGAAAGGGTTAAGAAAATCTGAAGCCAAAAAGCGATTAAAGTATTGGTTTGAAAGATTGGATGTTGGTGATTGGTGGAACAAGAAGGTCCAGGAACTATCTAAAGGAATGGCGCAGAAAATCCAATTTATCGTAACGGTTCTGCATGAGCCCAAGCTGCTTATTTTCGATGAACCTTTTAGCGGATTTGACCCGATAAATGCAAATATCATCAAGGATGAAATTCTTAATCTAAAGGAGAATGGAACATCAATAATTTTTTCTACTCACCGAATGGAATCTGTGGAAGAATTATGTGAGTATATTGCCTTGATCCATCAATCTGAAAAAATCCTGGACGGTAAACTATCCGATATAAAAAAGGCTTACAAGAATAATATATTCAAAGTAGGCTTAGAGGTTGAAAACTCGGAAGCACTTTTAAAAGAGTTATCCGATAAATTTCATCTTACGGCCTCTGAAATAAATCCATTTGAGAATCAATTGGACTTTACGGTGCAATTACCTACCAATGACTCTGGTGAAATTCTAGCTTTTTTAACAAACAAGGCGAATATAAATCAGTTTGTAGAGACTGTGCCCTCGGCAAATGAGATATTTATTCGAACCGTTCAAAGTAAAGATGCAAATGAATAAGTTGCCATTAATAATAAAGAGGGAGTATTTGGCCAAGGTTCGTAATAGGTCTTTTGTTATCATGACCTTTCTAAGTCCAATTTTAATGGTCGGTATGGTTGTGTTAATTGCCTATTTGACCAAAATAAACGATAATCAAAAAAGGATCATTGCAGTTTTTAACGAGAGTAGCTATTTCTCAAACGATTTTCATACCACAGAGAGCTCGTCGTATGTTCTTTTTAAGAATATTTCCTTGCAAGCTGCAAAAGATTCAACGACCAAGATCGGATACTATGGACTATTGCATATACCCAATGAAAATGAACTTGAAAAGGTAGCCCAGCGTGCCTTTTTTTACACAAAAGAGGCTCCAAGCAGCACTGTCGTTGATAAATTGGAAGATATTTTTCAAGATAGATTAAGGGAAAGAAGGTTACAGGATTTGGGTGTATCCACTGAGGAATTTGTTTCAATGGACAAAAAATATGAAATCAACACAGCAACTTTCGAGGGGCAACAAAATCTGAAGGGAATTAATGAAATAAAAGCAATAATCGGCGGAGGATTTGGGTATCTAATCATGATGTTCATAATAATTTATGGAGGTTTTGTAATGCGAAGTGTTATTGAGGAAAAGACCAGTCGAATAATTGAGGTGATCATATCCTCTGTAAAGCCATTTCAATTAATGATGGGTAAAATTATAGGCACGTCCCTAGCAGGAGTGACGCAATTTGCGATTTGGATTGTATCTGCAACCTTGTTATTATTTGTAGCATTTTCGATTTTTAATATAGACCCCTCGGCCTTGAATAGTGGGGCAGAGGTTACCAATGGTATTGCAGGGTCAATGGCACCTCCAGTACCATCACCCAATCAGACGATACAGGCGTATGCGCAAGAGCTCTATAAAATACCGTGGTTTATGCTAATCTGTTGTTTTGTTGTTTATTTTATGCTTGGGTATCTGATATATAGTTCAATATATGCTGCTATTGGTGCTGCCGTGGATAACGAGACCGATACGCAACAATTTATATTCCCGATTATATTGCCCTTGATGTTGGCGATTTATGTTGGTTTCTTTTCGGTTTTTAGTAACCCTCATGGGCCAATTGCTGTTGGTTTTTCATTATTTCCGCTAACATCACCAATAGTAATGCTCATGCGATTACCTGGTGGAATTGGTGAAGGTGGTGTACCCTTGTGGGAATTAGTGACCTCAATTCTGCTATTGGTCATGACTTTTATTGGTATTGTTTGGTTAGCTGCCAAAATCTATAGAATAGGTATACTCATGTATGGGAAAAAACCTAGCTATAAGGAATTGTTTAAATGGATAAAGTATTGATTATGGTTCAGGATGGGTCCAATAAATTAACGGACATTATAGAAAATGATATTGGGGGCTCCATTAAGGAGTTTCTGAACTGGGGTTTGCACATAGGTCAAGGGGATAATTCAATTAATATTACAATAGGGTTGCTCTTAGCAATTACAATTGCATTTATTATTACAAGTTTTGTCCTCAAATGGCTGCGCCTACTTTTCACCCGTAAGATGGGACAGGACGATAAATTAAAATTCATCAGTGTTTTTAAATTTATCAAATACATGGTATATGTAGTGGTCGTACTGATTACGGTAAGTGCTGCCGGAATAAATATTACCATTCTAATTACTGCATCAGCTGCGCTTTTTGTTGGACTGGGTCTGGCGCTACAAGAGTTGTTCCAAGATATAATTGGAGGGATTTTTATTATTGTGGACAAGTCACTTAGCGTAGGGGATATTGTAGAAGTCGATGGAAAAGTGGGAAAGGTTTTTGAAATTAAACTTAGAACTACCAGGGCAATTACCAGAGATGACAAAGTAATCATTATCCCTAATCATAAATTTATTAGTGATATCATTTACAATTACACCCAAAACCATAAGACAACAAGAGAGAATATAAGAATTGGAGTGGCTTATGGTAGCGATGTAGAACTGGTTACAAGAGTTCTCGAAGAAATAATGCAAACTCAAAAGGGCATTTTAAAAAATCCCGAACCCTTCGTTCTGTTCGAGGATTTTGGCGACTCTGCTTTATTGTTTTCATTGAACTTTTATTTAAACGACAGTTTTGGCGATCCTAAAATTAAAAGTGAAGTCCGTTATAAGATTGATGCCAGATTTAGAGATTGCAAAATTGCCATACCATTTCCTCAAAGAGATGTTCATCTATTTCAACATATCAAGAACCAATGATCAGTGGTAGGCTAATCGCTCATGATAAAGTAGTTGTAAGTATACTTCTATGTACCTTTTTCATTGCACGGGTTACTGCACAATCTCCAGATATATTTAAGTCAGAATATATGTTGATGCCTAAGAATAAGGCCGATGTTGAGCTTGCACGATTTAAATTGGTTGCCAATGTGCCCTTGAAGGTCCGACAAACAGATAACATTATAATTGGGGCTGAGTACAATTATTTATCTCAGGAATTAGGCGAGAACATCACTTTTGATAATAAAAGAATAAAAAGGCTCCATGTGATTGATTTAAACCTTGCCTATGTATACAAGCATAATGAGGCTTGGCGATTTATAGGTGTGGCCACGCCAAGATTGTCATCTACCTTGACCAATAGTATTGAGAATGGCGATGTTTCGGTTAATGTTACGGTGGGTGTTTTTAAGGACCAACAAAATTTAGATAAGCCCATGCGATTGGTATTGGGCATGACTTACAATTCAACAGTTTCATTGCGTATTCCGTTGCCTTTTGTTTATTATGAAAAGAGATTTCATCCTAAATGGACGTATGTTATTGGGGTACCTAAAACGGGCCTAAAACATCATTTGAACAAGAATCATATGATTCAGACCGAATTTATATTGGACGGGTATTTTGTGAACCTCCAGAACAATATTATCCTACCTGATACGGGTACTGCGTCGTCAATTTCTTCATCGGCTGCACTATTTACTATAGGATATCAATATAACATAGCAAAGAATATGTCGTTCTACGGTTATGTGGGCCATACTTTATTTCAGGATGGCGTGCTGCGTGATAAGGATAGAAATGATATTTTTACATTAAATGATGAACCTAGTTTTTATTTTAGGACAGGGTTTAGAATAGGAATTTAAAATTTTGAATATGTCAAAGATTTTGGTAGTAGAAGATGAATCGGCCATACGCAGGGTTTTGGTGAAGATACTTTCTGAGGAGAGCGATTCTTATCAAGTTGAAGAGGCTGAAGATGGTCTTAGAGGATTGGAAACCATTAAGAACAATGACTATGATTTGGTTTTGTGTGATATTAAAATGCCAAAAATGGATGGTGTTGAAGTTCTTGAAGCTGCCCGAAAAATAAAACCTGAAATACCATTTATAATGATTTCGGGTCACGGTGACTTGGATACTGCGGTGAATACGATGCGCTTGGGGGCATTTGATTATATTTCCAAACCACCCGATTTAAATCGTCTTTTGACTACCGTTCGTAATGCCTTGGATCGAAAGGAATTGGTCATTGAGAATAAGATTTTGAAGAAAAAGGTCAGCAAGAATTATGAAATGATCGGCGAGAGTAAAGAAATCAACGCTATCAAAGATATTATTGAAAAAGTGGCTCCAACCGATGCTCGTGTGCTGGTGACGGGGGCCAATGGTACAGGTAAGGAATTGGTGGCCCACTGGATACATGAAAAAAGCCCTAGAAGTTCTGCTCCTTTTATAGAAGTGAATTGCGCGGCCATACCCTCTGAATTAATTGAGAGTGAGCTGTTCGGTCATGTAAAAGGTGCGTTTACTTCTGCGGTTAAAGATAGGGCAGGCAAGTTTGAGGCGGCGAATAAAGGAACCATATTTTTAGATGAAATTGGCGATATGAGCCTTTCGGCCCAAGCGAAAGTATTACGTGCGTTACAAGAGAATAAAATCTCAAGGGTTGGTTCTGATAAAGATATTAAGGTAGATGTCAGGGTAATCGCAGCTACCAATAAAGACCTCGCCAAAGAAATAAAAGAAAATAAATTCAGGGAAGATTTATATCACCGCCTAGCGGTGATTCTAGTAAATGTACCTGCTTTGAATGAGCGGAGGGATGATATTCCACTATTAATCAATCATTTTGCAAGTAAGATAGCAGTTGAACAAGGTATAGTCCCAAAGAATTTTTCCAAAAACGCGATAAAACTCTTGAAAGGCTATGATTGGACAGGTAATATCCGTGAGCTGCGAAATGTCGTTGAGCGACTGATTATTCTAGGAGGACAGGAAGTAACTGACGAAGATGTAAAACTATTTGCTAGCAAATAGTAGTTTGCTATTTACAATCGCTAAGTTTTTCCAGTGCCTTAGCTGTTATTTCCTTGGTTTTAAGGTTGTAGTATTTTTTGCCTTCGGAAAGGTTTGATTTCAATAATTGTTGCTCACAGTGTGAATAGATATTTTCAGCAAAGGCCCGTGCTTCTTCACAGTCAATGGAGTTGACTATTTTATCCAAGGATTCTCGATATTTTTCTAGGGAAATATCAATTTTACCTTCAAGCTCCTTTTTACTAGGCTTCTTTATTGTCGTTTTTTCCTTTTTGGCAACCGTCGTATTCATAGCTAACAGGTTACTACCATATTTACTATTGTGTAATTCATGTTCTTCAAGTGATTCAATTCCGCCCAAGGTATATTCCAATGCCCTATTCAATAAAATACGGGTACTGTTCAAAGAAGTTGCTTTAGTGGATAATTTTAGGTTTGTAAGTCCCTCGGCAATGCTTTCAGCAGCATATTCACAACCACATTCCTTTAATTGATTTTTTGATTTTTCAATTGCATTCAAGGCCTTATAGGCGTGATACCGTGCTATATTAATATCATTGACAGCAATGGCCTTTTCAGTCTGTGTCTTAACAAAATTGATGTTGGAACCGGCATATTCACATGCCTTATCTATGTTGAATGAGGAGAATAAGATAACCAATACAACTAATAATAAAGTGTAGTTGTTCTTCATACTGTGGGTATTTCGTTTGTCGTAAAATTTGGGAATAATACAGTGTAAAAGTACTCATAGTAGACTTTCAAACCCATTTTTTTCGATAGAATGCAGGAAGTTTCCTATATTTTGGATGAAGTGGTGAATACCGGGGTCAAACGGTCATATTTCTTAATACAAACTGTATTTCAACGATAAAATTATTTTATATTCAAGCCATGAATAATATAGATATTACATCATTTAAGGCAGATACAAGCCTAAATCTTGGGGAAATACCAACTTTTGAGAATTTTGGTACAACAGATAAGGAACTAAAAAAAGAGTTGTATAAGGTTCGAAGAGATTTAGGGGAATTTCAAGATACACTTTACGCCCATGGCCAATATAGTGTTTTGGTCTGTTTACAGGGAATGGATACCGCCGGAAAGGATAGTCTGATCCGTGAGGTATTCAAGGATTTTAACGTTCGCGGTGTGGTTGTCCATAGTTTTAAGGTCCCAACCGAGTTGGAATTGAAACATGATTATATATGGAGGCACTATATTGCATTACCTGCAAGAGGAAAATTCGGAATTTTTAATCGTACGCATTATGAAAATGTTTTGGTCACTCGGGTTCATCCGGAGTATATTTTAGGGGAGAATATTCCAGTAGCACAAAAGGTAGGTGATATTGACCAAGGATTTTGGGATACACGATTTCAACAAATCAATAATTTCGAAAAGCACATTGCAGAAAATGGAACCATAATATTCAAATTCTTTCTACATCTTTCCAAGGAAGAACAAAGGCAGCGATTGCTAAGAAGATTACGATTGAAACAAAAGCATTGGAAATTCTCTCCAGGTGATTTAAAGGAAAGGAAGTTGTGGGACAGATACCAGGAATGCTATGAAGAAGCGATTAAAAGAACCTCGAAACCGCATGCACCATGGTATGTGGTTCCCGCAGATAATAAAAAGGCTGCCAGAGTAATTGTGGCCAATGTATTGTTAGAAGAGTTAAAAAAATACAAAAATATTGCAGAGCCAGAACTCGATGATAAAATAAAGGCTAATTTAGAAACCTATAATCAACAATTGGAAAACGAATGAGGTTTATTAAAATTACCCTAATAATCTTATTATCAAGTTGTCACGTATTTGGACAATCTGAAGACGAAAAACAGATAAAAGCAATTTATAACGCAGCCTTGACAAAAGGTAAGGCCTACGATTGGCTTAATTATTTATCGAATCAAATTGGGGGTAGACTTTCAGGTTCCGTTCAGGCGCAGCAAGCCGTTGAGTATACAAAATCACAACTCGATTCTTTGGGTATTGACCGTGTTTGGTTACAGCCGGTAATGGTTCCTAAATGGGTGCGAGGTACACCAGAATTTGCATATTTCGAAACTGCACCAGGAATTACCAGTGATGTCCCTATTTGTGCTTTGGGTGGGTCCGTTGCAACCCCTTTGAATGGAATTAAGGCGAGTATTATTGAGGTTAACGGGATAGAACAGCTGGTAAAACTTGGCAAGGAAAAAATTGACGGGAAGATCGTTTTTTACAACAAACCTATGGATCCAACGCTCATTAGCACGTTCCAATCTTATTCGGGTTGTGTGGACCAGCGATATGCCGGTGCGGCAGAAGCGGCAAAGTTTGGTGCAGTAGGCGTAATTGTTCGTTCAATGAATTTGAGATTAGACGATTTGCCACATACTGGTTCAATGAGTTATGGCGATACTGCTGAATCTGAACGTATTCCTGCGGCCGCAATAAGCACAAATGGGGCTGAGTTATTGAGTACTACCTTGAAACTGAGTCCAAATACCAAATTCTATTTTAAACAGAATTGTAAATTGTTCGAAGACGTTGAATCTTTCAATGTAATTGGGGAAATTCGGGGTAGTCACTATCCCAATGAGATCATGCTTGTTGGTGGGCATTTGGATTCATGGGATTTGGGCGATGGTTCACATGACGATGGGGCGGGATGCGTTCAGAGTATGGATGTACTTAGACTTTTAAAAGAGAGCGGATATAGGCCACAACGAACCATTAGAGTCGTTTTATTTATGAATGAGGAAAACGGACTTCGTGGTGGAAACAAATACGCCGAAGTCGCCAAGAACAAAAATGAAAACCATGTCTTTGCCTTGGAAAGTGATGCAGGAGGATTTACCCCACGTGGTTTTTCTTTTGATTGTTCAGAATCCAATTTTGAAAAAGTACAAAGTTGGAAACGATTGTTTGAACCATATCTTGTTCATATGTTCGTACGAGGGGGTAGCGGTGCCGATATAGGCCCACTAAAAAATGACGGTATGGTTTTGGCCGGCCTGCGACCAGATTCACAAAGATATTTTGATCATCATCATGCCGAAAATGATACGTTTGAGCATGTGAACAAAAGGGAGTTGGAACTTGGTGCGGCATCAATGACCAGCTTGATCTACCTTTTTGATAAATATGGCATTATAAAACCTCCAAAAATCAAAGGTTGATTGTTTATTCAATACTCCTAACTAAATTACATATCTTTGCGGCTCATTAAAAACAGCGCAAAAATGCAAGAAGGAATCTACGCAAAATTCAACACTTCAAAAGGAGAAATACTAGTAAGACTTACACACGATAAAACCCCTGGTACAGTAGGGAACTTTGTCGCCTTAGCAGAAGGTAAACAGGAAAATAAGGTGAAGGCTGCTGGTGAGCCGTATTATAATGATTTAAAATTCCATAGGGTAATACCAGATTTTATGATTCAAGGTGGGTGCCCATTAGGAACGGGTACTGGTGATCCAGGATATAAATTTGATGATGAATTTCATCCAGAATTGACCCACGATGCACCAGGCATACTATCAATGGCCAATGCCGGTCCAGGGACCAACGGAAGCCAGTTTTTTATTACCCATGTAGCAACACCATGGTTAGATAATAAGCATACGGTGTTTGGTCATGTAGAAGCTGGGCAAGAAGTCGTTGATGCTATTGCACAGTCTGATGCAATCAATAGCTTGGAAATTGTTAGGATTGGAAATGAAGCTGAAAAATGGGACGCTTTAACAGCATTCAAAACTTTTGAAAGTTCAAAGGAGAAAAGATTAGCCGAGGAAAAAGCGAAGCAAGTAGCTGAACAGGATAAGGTAGCTGCAGGTTTTGAGGAAACCGAAAGCGGACTTAGATATAAAATAATACAGAAAGGGAAAGGTGCCAAAGCTGAAACTGGCCAGACCGTTTCTGTTCATTATGAAGGCTCCTTACTTAATGGGCAAGTTTTTGACTCATCTTACCAACGTAATCAACCCATTGATTTTCAATTGGGAGTTGGACAGGTTATTTCAGGATGGGATGAAGGTATATCCCTTCTACAAGTTGGTGACAAGGCACGTTTTGTAATCCCATCGAACCTGGGTTATGGTAATGCTGGTGCAGGAGGGGTTATCCCTCCAGATGCAACTTTAATATTCGATGTTGAACTGATGGAGGTTAAATAAATTATACACCTTTGTACAAATAACAAACCTCTGCAAATCGCCGGGGTTTTTTGTTTTAGCAGCATTAGTTTTTGGTATGCTGTCTCAAACTAGCAATGAAAAGAATGATATTAATCAATACCAAGGAAATCAATATAGTGAAAAATGAGGGCATAAAAAAAAGATTAAGGTTAACATCATGTTTGTTTATATAACAGTTCATAACAATAAAACCCTACCTGTTAAAGATAAATACGGCGCTTATCCTTAATTTTTAGTACCACCAGTACTCAAAAGCAATAGCATGATATTAATAACAAGAAGCGAAAATAAAATGGCTAAAAAAGTCAACATAGTTTGATCAGTTACTCGTAAATCGGGGAATGTGTTCTGTTTAACTTAAGACTATCAAAATGACCAAAGGTTGCGCCAAACTTTAAACAAAAAATTAATATTATCGCTCAAAGTAGGAATGTTCAATAAACAAAAAACCCCCAATGATTATCATCGGGGGTCTGTATAAAAAAGTTAAAATCGTTACCTAGTCAACTACCTTCACATTAACGGCGTTCAATCCTTTTTTACCTTGTTGTAGTTCAAATTCCACAACATCGCCTTCACGAACTTCGTCGATTAAGCCAGAAATGTGTACAAAATGATCTTCGTTTGAACCATCTTCAGTGATGAAACCATAACCTTTGGAATCATTGAAGAATTTAACTGTTCCTTTACTCATAATAAAAAAATTAAATATTAATTAAAGTGCAAATGTAGGATTAAAATATTTAATTGTGTGATAATTCGTAGGTTATCTTTAAGTTAAGCTATCACTTTCATCAATGAACCTTGACTAAGTTCATTAGCAATTACTATATTTTAAAAATATTAAGCCGTTGGATCAGGGGTCATCCTCAAATAAGGCTTGATTTCTTCAACTCCCTTTTTAAACATCTCTTTGGCCTCACTTGTGGGTATAGCTGGGCTAACAACAACATCTTGACCATGCTCCCAATTCGCTGGAGTAGCAACTTTATGATAGGCTGTTAATTGTAATGAATCCACGACCCGTAAAAGCTCATAAAAGTTACGACCTGTAGAGGCAGGATAAGTAAGCGTTAATTTGACAGTTTTATCAGGAGCAATGATAAACACGGAACGTACGGTGAGGTTGTTATCAGCATTTGGGTGAATCATATCATATAAGTCAGAAACTTTTTTATCCTCATCGGCTAAAATGGGAAAGTTTACAGTAGTATTCTGCACTTCATTGATGTCTTTTATCCATTCCTTATGTGAATCGGAACCATCAACACTCAAAGCCAACATCTTTACATTACGTTTGTCAAATTCAGTTTTAAATTTGGCCGCAGTGCCAAGTTCTGTAGTACATACGGGTGTAAAATCTGCCGGGTGAGAGAATAGAATTCCCCAACTATCCCCTAAATAATCATAGAGATTAATTGTCCCCATGGAACTGTTCGATGTAAAATCAGGGGCTTTGTCACCCAGTCTAATTGTTGCCATTTCTATGTTTTTAAATTGCTAATCAGTTATTATATAAAATTAATGGATTATGAAGTTGTAGACTATCTGTCGAGGGTTAAAACTGTATTAAATTTTCTATTTTTAGACCATGGAAAACACTGAAATTAAAAAATTGCAATACCCTATAGGACACTTTGTGTATCCTAATAATGTAAGTCAAAGAACCATTGAGGAATGGATTGGAATATTGGAGGAATTACCCGAAGAATTAGATAATTCGGTAAAAAACTTGACTAACGAACAATTAGAGACCCCATATAGACCTGGAGGCTGGACGGTTAGGCAATTAGTACACCATATTGCCGATAGTCATCATCATAGCTATACTCGCTTTAAATGGGCGCTGACTGAAAATGAACCTTTGATCAAGGCCTATGAAGAGAAAGACTGGAGCAATTTGTTCGATGCCAAAATAGCTCCGATACAGCTTTCCGTTTCCTATTTAAAGGCTTTGCATGCTAAATTGGTCTATTTGTTGAAGGGCCTATCTGAAGAAGAATTGAACAAATACTACATTCACCCTGATGGAAACGTGAAAGTGACCGTCAAGGAGAATATCGGCAAATATGCTTGGCACAGTCAGCATCACTGTGCTCACATTACGGGCTTACGTAATCGAAAAGGATGGTAAAAAAAAGTGAGTGGTTAATGGTCTATTCTTTTTATCTCCCAGGGATTTAAATAAATCACGGGATACATTTCAAAACGGTGCTCAATACTTACGGGGGCGAATAAAAAGTCAACCAAATCTACATCTAAAGAGTTGGGCCAAAGCTTCATTTTAATCATTCTTTAGTATTACCTTACTATTAGGTCAGCGAGTGGCCCATTTAATGTTGCAACCTATACTTGGCTTTTGAAGAGGATTGATTTCCTTACCATGAAGGAGGGCTTCAATGGCATTTCGTAGATCCACTCCCGTCAGTGGAATTCCATTTCCGGGTCTGGAGTCATCCAACTGGCCCCTATAAACAAGGTCAAGGCTTTTATCGAATAGATAAAAATCAGGAGTACATGCTGCATCATAAGCTTTTGCTATTGCTTGTGTATGATCATAAAGATAGGGGAAGGTGTAATCTGCTTCACCTGCTATTTTCTTCATAAAATGCGGTGCATCTTGAGGATAATTAACAATGTCGTTACTTGAAATGGCAATAAATGCAATTCCCTTCTTTTGATAAATCTTCGCCATTTTCGCAACTTCTGGATTAACATGAATCACGAAAGGGCAATGGTTGCATATGAACATAATGATCGTACCTATATCGCCTTTCAATGAATCAAGAGTTAGGATTTTATCGGAAACCGTATCCATTAGTTCAAAATGTGGTGCTTTAGTGCCCAAAGGAAGCATATTACTTGGTGTACTGGCCATGGCAAATAAATTTAGTTTATTTCTAAAGTTAAAAGTATTTCACCAATTCTTTGTAGTCTAAATTGCTATATTTAAATTGAACACAATACATTAAACCAATTACAAACTTTAAAATGAACGAAACGATAAGTTGGTCAGATTTTTCCAAAATCGATATGCGTGTAGGAACCATTATTGAGGTGGTCGATTTTCCCGAAGCCCATAATCCTACTTATCAAATTAAAATAGATTTTGGAAATGATTTGGGGATTAAAAAATCATCTGCGCAGATAACCAACTTGTACGGCAAGGAAGATCTTTTAGGCAGACAGGTAATTGCAGTTGTTAATTTTCTGAAATAACAAATTGCCAATTTTATGAGTGAATGTATTATCTTGGGTGCGGTAGAAGGAAAAGATGTAGTATTGCTTCAACCTGAATCATCTGTTCCTAACGGACTTAAAATATCTTGACCATTTGACCGAAACCGTACTTGATAACATTCATATTAACTTCAGTAGCGAGGCACTATGGGTAATGAATATTGCCTTGGCCTTGGTCATGTTCGGTATTGCCCTAGAAATATCTGTACATGATTTTAAACGACTTTTACAGAATCCAAAGCCCATTTTCACAGGTGTTTTTAGCCAGTTTTTATTGTTGCCCATGGTTACATTTTTGTTGGTATGGTTGACAGAACCAATTCCTAGTATCGCATTGGGAATGTTTATGGTCGCCGCTTGTCCTGGTGGTAATATTTCAAATTTTATTACCCATTTGGCCAAAGGGAATTCAGCTTTGTCAGTTAGTTTGACCGCAGTGGCTACTCTTTTGGCAGTTTTTATGACACCTTTGAATTTGCAATTTTGGGGCTCTATGTATGGCCCAACAGCTGCAATTTTAAAAGACATAGCCATATCACCATTTGAAATGGTTAAACTGGTATCCTTATTGCTCGCGTTCCCTTTGGTTTTGGGGATGTGGGTAAATCATGCTAAACCTATCCTGGCAAGAAAAATGGCCAAAGTTTTGAAATTGGCCTCTTTGATATTCTTTATTTCCCTAATATTCCTTGCCCTTTATAACAATCGGGAGATTTTTATGGATTATGTTTTCTATGTTTTTTGGATCGTGATTATCCATAACCTCATGGCTTTTACAACTGGATTTTCAATTGCAAAATTGATGGGACTTTCAAAAAAAGATGTCAGGTCAATTACTATTGAAACGGGAATCCAAAATTCTGGCTTGGGGCTTTTGTTGATTTTTACTTTTTTTGACGGATTGGGCGGTATGGCACTTTTAGCAGCTTTTTGGGGTATTTGGCATTTAGTATCGGGCTTGGTTCTTTCTGGCTTTTGGGGATATAGACCAATTAAGAAAGAAGAATTGGTTTCATGAAAGTAGGATACAACATTGTCAAACTATGGATTAGGACCGGCCTCTTTTTTTATTATACTAAAATCAAGGTTGTTGGGAAGGAAAATATCCCAAAGGGAAAACCAACAATGATATTGGCAAACCATCAAAATGCATTAATGGATCCCTTAATGATCGCCATGAATTGTGGGGTAAAGCCTTATTTTTTAGCTCGTTCCGATTTGTTCAAGAACCCTATAGTAAGTAAGTTTTTGCATTATTTACAAATGATCCCAATATACAGGTTTCGAGATGGTAGAGATACCTTAAAGAACAACCCGGCTATCTTTAAGAAGTGTGGCGATCTATTAGCGAAAGGAGAAACCGTAATGCTCTTTCCCGAAGGTAACCATGGATTACAAAGAAGGGTTAGATGGCCAATGCGTAAAGGTTTCGTTAGGATGGTTTTCTCTGCTTTAGAAAAAGAACCGGACTTGGATATTCGAATTCTCCCCGTGGGATTGAATTATTTAAAAGCTGAAAGTTTTCCAGACAGTGTTGCTCTTTATATTGGCAAGGATTTCCCTGTACAGGACTTTTATGATCCAAATGATTTAATTGAGTCGGAATCCAGGCTGAAAGAGGAGGTCTTTAAAAGATTAAAAGTACTGACAACTCACATTCCAGATGAGGATACCTATGAAAATGTCTTGGTACAACTTAATAATCAAAAAGTTGATTACTTAAAACCTAAGGTTGTGAATAGAATTGTTGACAGCATTGATCCTAATGAAGCAGCAAGGTCAAATGGGAGTAAAACTCTTTGGTTTTCCGGGCTAATGAAGGTCATTTTCACTTTAATTAATTTCCCTATTATACTGCTTTGGAATAAAAAGGTTAAATCTATTGGCCTGGATATTGAATTCAGGACGACCTTGCGTTTCATGCTAGGATTAATACTCTTACCAGTTTACTATTTGTTGCTTTATTCGGTATTTAGATATACGTTGGGCCTGGAAATTGCAATTTCTATCTGCCTGGTCCATATTCTCTTCAATCTTTTATATGTAAAGCTTAGATAACTTACATCATCTTGCCAAAAAAAATAGCATTCATAAGTAACTTGTTCGTACCATACCAGAAGGCCCTAAAATTGGTGTTGTCCGTAAAGACCAATACCCTGCCTTTACCAACTTTTTTAACTTGAAAAGGAACAGAACCTTTCATTAGTTCTAAATTCTCCTCGGAAATGTAACCACTCAATAAAGGACTGTTTGTATATTGAATTGGGTTATTAAAGCTATTCTTGTCGGGCACTATATAGACATTGGTGTTTCTGAACATCGCGATTTTATCATTCTTATACCCATAATTTATGGGATGTGAACGATCTATTTTCGCTTCAAAAATTGCGCCACCTGTTACCTGTGCACCCTTAAAATCACTTTTTGCAACAAACGAGATATTCTTGGCAACCAAAGTGTCCTTCTTGAAATTCAATTTAATGATTTCATTCTTGTTCAGCCATTCAGCAGCATTGCGGTATCCAATCAAAGTTCCTCCATCTTTAACCCATTCCTTTAATTTTTCCGCATGCTTTTTACTGATTCCATTCCCACTCCTAGTACTTGTGCTTGGAATAATCAAATCGGTGTACTTGCTTAAATCAACACCACCTAAATAAGCCAAATCCAATTTTGTCAATTGCATATTGAAACGGGTATCGAACAAATGCCAAATCTCACCTGCATCGTACGACCGTATTCCATTACCAACCAGAATGGCAACCTTTTGTTTTTTAACAGGGTCAAAATCATTACTGCCCAAGTCAATACCTTTTGTAAGTCCGGTATCTACGGAATTTATTTGAAGCTTACTTTCTTCGGCTACCTCTTTTAAAAATGCATATAATTCATCAGATTTCAAATCCTGATTCTGAACAGGTATCAGAATTGTGCCATAATCATACTGTTTCCCCTCTAAACTAAAAGGTGATTTGGCAACCTTTGCCCTTAATCCCTTTTCAACTATTTTGTTCAGGGCCTTTGGAGTGTAATATTCATTCCAATCAAACAAATAGGCATAATTACTCTTTCCACTAACGGTACCGGACAATGCAGGAAAATCAATAATCTCGTCACCTGCATTGGCCAAGGAAGTTTGTTCTGCGTAATCCACATTGAACGCCAGTGGGAAAGTCCATGCCGAAATATCATAAAAAAGACTATCAGCAAACGTGGTACGCTTTTCGAACATGGCTTTTATAAGGCGATGGTTTTTCTGGTTCATGGGCACTACATAGCTATTGCCTTTTTTATAGTACTTGCCACCAACTGTGGCATCGTTGGCCACTTTATGGAATTTTATATTATGACGGTTTAGGATTTCGGCAAGATGCCAGGTTTTGGCTGCGTCTTTGCTATCCCCAAAAACGATTGACTTTGTTTTACTTTTGGCCGCTTCTGACCTTACATCTTTATAAAAACCACGTTGATAGTTCAATATTTTAACCCGCATGTTTTTAGCTGCTACAATAGTAGATATTGCTGTGGTAAACTGATTTCGAATGGTAAATGGAAAAGTTAAAAGTCCGTTTTCTGTTTCTTGGATATGACCTCTTGAACTCCCTTGTTCAAATAGGATACCGATACTCCCATTTACATCAGGGAAGGTAGAACCTTTGCCATAATAATAATCATCATATCCTTCTTCTGAGTAGTATAATGAACCTATTTTATCAAGTGCTTTGGCATGATAGGTGCCAATTTCAGCAGTAAGTTCTTGGTTCATTTTAGGAGTCAATGGGTGTACCCTGGTTGGTTCGCCGGGTTGAAAAAAGAAGGTGGAATTGGTGCCCATCTCATGGTGATCTGTCAAGATATTGGGCAACCATTTATGAAAGCTCTTTATACGGGCCCTACTTTCAGGTAGTTGCACGGGAAGCCAATCACGGTTCATATCAAACCAATAATGATTGGTACGTCCACCTGGCCATACCTCGTGATATTCCCTTTCGTTATTATCGGACACTAAATTGATACTCTTATTGGTATTGGCCCAGTAGGCAAAACGTTGCAGCCCATCTGGATTATACGATGGATCCAATAATATTACAAGGTTGTTCAAAAGGTCATCGATTTCAGGACCTTCTGCAGCGGCCAAATAATAAGCGTATGCCAAACTGGCATTGGCACCACTAGGTTCATTACCATGAATTGAGAAACCCTGATATACAATTATAGGCATTTCATCGGTAGATAAAGTACTAGCGCCATTTTCAGTTAGGGCAATATGTTCCTCTCTAATTCCTTCAATATTTTGATGATTTCTTGGGGAGGTAATTGTCAGAAGTAAAATTGGCCTACCCTCGAAGGTTTCGCCTCTTGATTCAATTGTTATCCTATCGCTTTTATTGGCAAGGGTTTGCATATAAAACATGAGCTTATCATGTGTTACATGCCATTCACCAACTTCATGGCCAATGACCGCATTAGGCGTTGGGATATTTTCATTATATGTGACATTCTGAGGAAGATAATAGTTTAGGTCAATACTTTCTTGTGCCCCAATATTGTAAGAAATCAATAGAACAAGAATTGATAGTGATTTTTTCATTTTGGTCCGAATTAACTTAGGTTAAAAATAAAAAACGACCCTGAGAATAAAGGGTCGTTTTTTGTATTTTTTTTGAATTAGTCTTAGATATCATCAAAATCTACATCGGTGAAATTTTCAGGGGCTTTCATTTCACCATTTTGCGGGTGTTCTTCTCTTTTGAAATCTTTTTGATGTCGATCCGAGATTACTTCACTTCCTTTTTCATCAATGATGAAATCCATCATTTCTATTACATTTTCCTTGAAGGCCGCAAAGTCCTCTTTGTAAAGATAGATTTTATGCTTTTTGTAATGAAATGACCCATCATCATGGGTAAATTTTTTGCTTTCGGTTATAGTTAAATAGTAATCTCCTGCTTTAGTGCTTCTTACATCAAAGAAATATGTTCTTCTTCCAGCCCTTAAAACCTTAGAGTGTATCTCTTCTTGATCCATAAAATCTTTGTCGCTCATTCTGTTAGTGTCTAATTAATAAAAATGGGGAATTTCATTCAAAATTGTAAAAAAAAAGCTTATTTAACAACAATATTTCTAGTTTTCTTTCTCTGAAAGTTGATGCAAATAGAGTTCCTTGTAATATCCGTCTATATTGTTCAATATTTCATGTGTTCCTTCTTGTAACAATTCACCCTCTTCCAAAACCAAAATCTTATCGGCATTTTTTGCCGAAGATACCCGATGGCTTACAATAATCGTCGTTTTAGCACTTGAGGCTTGTTCGAGGTTGTTTAAAATAATCTCCTCGGTCTCAGTATCAACAGCCGACAAACAGTCATCGAACAAGTAAATCTGTGGCTTTTTCAACAACGCCCTTGCAATGGAAACTCGCTGTTTTTGACCTCCACTTAGGGTTATTCCACGTTCTCCCAAGACAGTTTCATATTGGTTTTTGAATTCCATTATATTCTTATGAACCACGGCATTTATTGCAACCGAAATCACCTCTTCATCAGATGAATTATGATTGCCGAACTTGATATTGTTTTTTATGGAATCCGAAAATAAAAACGCATCTTGGGGAACTGCACCTATAGATTTACGTATGGTTTGTAGATTTAGTTTTTTAATTGGGGTATTATCTATCAAAATTTCCCCAGAACTAACATCATATAATCTTGCAATTAAATCTAGAATTGTAGATTTTCCGGAACCTGTTTTGCCCAAAATAGCAACGGTTTGCCCCTCTTCTATTGTAAAAGAAATATTTTTTAAAGCCGTAATATTTGTGTCATCGTAGGTGAAACTAACGTTTTTGAATTCTATTTTTCCTTTAATCGGAGTATCTTCGGAAACTTCGCTTTTGATTTCGGGCAACACCTTTAAAAATTCATTAATTCTTTTTTGTGATGCTTCAGCACGTTGAATTATAGAGGTCAACCAACCAACTATTGCCACTGGCCAGGTAAGCATATTCACATACAGAACGAACTCAGCGATAACTCCCACCGAATCAATATCACCGTTTATATATTGTTGTCCGCCAATATAAATAACAAAAATATTACTGATGCCAATGAGTAAGATCATTAAAGGAAAGAACCACGCATTTACCTTGGCAAGGTCCATACTTTTCTTTTTCCCTTCCAATGCCAACACATTCAATTCTGCATTAATTTGAGGTTCAATGGCATATGCTTTAATTACCGAAACACCAGAAAAGACCTCTTGCGTAAAGGTTGAAAGTGAGGAAAGATACTCTTGAACTACTGTGCTGCGTTTATGTATGATTTTGCTTATTTGATATATAAGAACAGAAAGTATAGGCAAAGGAATTAAGGTATAGGCCGCTAATGTCGGGGCCGTAATGAACATTATTGGAATAATACATGCAAATAAGGTGACGGTGTTCATACCATACATAAGAGCAGGACCCGTATACATTCTAACTTGACTGACATCTTCGCTAATGCGGTTCATTAAATCGCCTGTACGATTCCTTTTGTAAAAGTTCAGACTCAACATTTGGTAGTGGTCAAAAATCTCATTCTTGAGATCAAATTCAATGTATCGGGAAACATAGATAATGGTCTGTCGCATTAAGAAAGTGAAAAAACCAGAAAGAAGTGCAGCCCCAACAATAATGAGAATAAATTCTAACAGCGTGCTTTTGGCTATTTCCTTAGAGATTTCCCCACCAATAAAATTTTCAACAACTTGAATCGATTTCTTTACATAAGATGGCATCACCAACTGAAATATCTTGGCAATGACCGTAATAATCATTCCCACAAGCAGTTTTAACCAATATTTTTTAAAGTATTTATTTAGATGCTTAAGTTCCTTCATAAAGACGGCAAGCTAGAGGGTTTTGAGTTTTACCCATTTGCCAAAGATATAAGTTTGTCTTAAAACCAAATGTTATAAATTTTATAAATAAGATATTAGTTCAAAGCTGGGGCATAGATTAAAAATAGATTGCTATTTTTACCGCCGAAAGTATTCTCAATTCACTAAAAGTTCTTTAACATGCTTACAAGAAGGCACATTAGGGTAAAAGTTATGCAATGTATTTATGCACTGACCCAATCAAAAGATGATTCCCTCGAAAAACAGGAAAAATTCCTGAAAGTAAGCATTGAGAATATGTACACTCTTTATTTGTTGATGCTTAGTTTGTTGATTGAAATACAACAGTTTACTGAGAAACAAGTAAAACTTTCCTCTAAAAAATACCTTGCGACCAGTGCTGATGCTTTTCCGGACAAAGAAAAATTCGCAAACAATAGATTGCTCGTTCAACTAGCGAAAAATACCAGGCTAAATGCAGAGTTGGAAAAACGAAAATTGAAAAATTGGTATTTGAATGAGGAATATGTAAAACTCATCTATAAGGAAATAATAGAAAGTGATGCCTATACAAAGTACATGAGTATTCCTTCAAGCTCTTATGAGGATGATAAAGAGTTTGTTTCGACCATATTTAAGGAGATTGTTGCCCCAAACGAAAAAATATACGATTATTTTGAAGATGATAAACTAACATGGGTAGATGATATACCAATTGTGAACACGTTTATATTAAAACAGCTTAAAAAGGTTAAGGAGAAACATAATAACTCTTATTTCTTGCCAAGACTTTTAAAAGACGAAGAGGATATGAACTTTGCCCAAAATTTATTGACCAAAACATTGTTGAACAATAGGGAATGGGAAAAGGAAATCGAAGGCAAAACACCCAATTGGGATAAGGACCGTATTGCTGATATAGATTCTATACTATTAAAAATGGCTATCTGCGAGCTGCTTAACTTCCCGTCAATTCCAGAAAAGGTTACCATAAATGAGTTCTTGGAAATTGCTAAGGAATACTCAACACCAAAAAGTAGTATTTTCATTAATGGGATATTGGATAAACTTGTAAAAGAGTATAAAACCCAAGGCAAACTAAAAAAGGCGGGCCGAGGGCTATTATAAATTATTTCTTTAATTTTGGTGCGAATTAAAAATTACTAATGATGAAAAAAGCAATATTAGGTTTAAGTTTACTATCAATGGTGACGTTCATGTCATGTAAGGAAAACGCTTCAAGTAAAGTGAAAAATGATAATGTGGCGGTAGCCGCAGAGCGTGATGAATCAGCAAAACAAGTTCCGGTTATGGAGTTTGAGAAATCCGAACATGATTTTGGGACTATTGAGCAAGGTACTCCACAGGAAACAATATTTATTTTTACAAATACCGGTAATGCACCCTTGGTCATTACAAATGCAACAAGTAGTTGTGGTTGTACAGTACCAAATCCGCCAAAAGAACCTATTGCTCCTGGCGAAAAAGGAGAGCTTGTAGTTAAATTCAATGGTTCAGGTCAGAACCAGGTAACAAAAACCATTACGGTAGTAGCAAATACTGCAAAAGGATCAGAACTTTTAAGAATCAAAGCTTTTGTAAATCCTAAAGGTTCAGCGCCAGTAGGGCCGGTTAAATAAATAAAAAACAATATTAAATTTATAGCATGGGAAGTGGTAGTATAATGGATTTTATGCCGATGATACTCATTTTTGTGGTAGCGTATTTTTTTATGATACGCCCACAGATGAAAAGATCGAAGGATGAAAAAAGGTTTTCGGCGGAGTTAAAAAGAGGTGATAGGATCATTACTAAAAGTGGACTTCATGGAAAAATTATTGATTTAAGTGAGAAGGATACTTCCTGCATTATTGAAACAATGGCAGGCAAGTTAAAGTTTGACCGTTCCGCCATATCCATGGAGATGAGCAAAAAGCTGAATACCCCAGTTACAAAATGAGCTTTAACCTTTAATTGAAGAGTTAAAAAGCCGATGAATTCATCGGCTTTTTTGTGTCTAAAATTGGGTGAAATTGGCTATATTCATGCTTTATAAATATACCGATATGAATCACACAAGAAGAAAATTTATTAAAAAGAGTTCACTTGCTTTGGCAGGGTCTGGAGCTGCATTTATTTTTCCAATGGAATTATTGGCAACACTACGAAAAAGAGTTGGGCCGAATGATACTATCAATGTAGGTTTAATAGGTTGTAAGGGAATGGGTTTTTCAGACCTTATCTCAGTACTTAAAATTAGCGAGACCAATGTAATTGGCTTGTGTGATGTTGATGAAAATGTTTTAATGGCCCGGACTGCTGATTTAGAGAAAGCTGGCATCAAGAAACCAAAATGGTATACCGATTATAGAAAATTGTTGGAAAACAAGGATATAGATGTTGTCATCATTGGAACTCCCGATCACTGGCATTGTCTGCAGCTAACGGATGCTTTGCAGGCCGGGAAAGACGTTTATTGTGAAAAACCTATCGCAAACTCCATTCAGGAGGCAAATATTATGAAGCATTTTGTAGGATCAAGTGATCGTATGGTTCAAATTGGTCAATGGCAAAGAAGCCAACCTCATTTTGTAGAAGCTATAAATTATGTGCATTCCGGCAAATTGGGCGAAATACGTTTGGCAAAAGCATGGGCCTACCAAGGTTGGATGCAACCTGTTCCCATTATTCCAGACACACCCGTACCTGCAGGCGTTGATTATAATATGTGGTTGGGCCCAGCCCCGAAAAGGGATTTTAATAAGAATAGATTCCATTTTAGTTTTAGGTGGTTCTGGGATTATGCCGGCGGATTAATGACCGATTGGGGTGTTCATTTAATTGATTATGCCTTATATGGAATGAAGGCCGGTACCCCAAAATCAGTTATGGCCTTAGGAGGTAAATTCGCTTATCCAGATGATGCTTCCGAGACCCCAGATACCTTGCAGACTGTTTTTGAATATGATGGATTTTCCATTTTATGGGAACACGCTACAGGCATTGATGGTGGTAATTATGGGCGTAACCATGGTATTGCCTTTATAGGAAACAATGGCACCTTGGTTTTGGACCGAGGAGGTTGGGAGGTTATCCCTGAAAACGAGTTCAGAGGATGGGGAAAAGAGCCCGGAAAAAGAATGGAAGCAATTCCTGTACAGCAAAAGAAAGGTAACGGATTGGATCTTCACACCGTAAACTTTATAGAGTCGGTCAAAAGCAGGGATGCCTCTGGCTTAAATGCCCCGATTGGGGTTGGTTATGATGCGGCTTTGGTTTCACATATGGGTAATGTTGCCTATAAATCAGGTGATCGTATTTATTGGGATGAAACCAAGGGTGAGTTTAAACAAGAATCGGCCAATGAGTTTTTAAAGGCAACCTATCACAATGGTTGGAAATTGCCAATGCTATAGAAAATTGTACGAGACAAATTATAAGATTACTTCAATGATTAGCAATTTCTGTATTTGTCATTAAGCCCAATACCTTGATCGATCATTGGAATAATCTTTTCCAAGCGCGAAAGCTTTGTTTTTTCCTGTTTTGCACTTGAAATATATTCCGCATAATCACGCTGTTTGTAAGGTGACAAGGTATTAAATGCTTCTTTTGTTTTTGGATTTTTTTCAAATACCTCTTTCAGTAAATTAGGAATTGCAAGATCTGCTTTATTCTTTTTTTTGGGAATCAATCGCAACCCTTTTTTTTGATTTTCAATAGCTTCAATTATATAAGCTAGTACCGTTGGTTTGTCTATACTTTCAACAGATTGAAATTTCCAATGCCTCATTGACTGGGTCTTACCTTCCTGAACATTCAAGAGGACTTTTTTGGGATCTTTCAAAAACATACCATTGAAAAACCCTAGACCAAAGTGGTTTTTAAATCTCGCGATCCAAAAGACATTTTTACCATCAGTAGTATAAACCGGGGACCCCCATTTATAGGCCTCAATAGCCTCGGTCTTGGCAGCTAATTCCCTTAGTAATGCGATTCCCGCTTTAAAAGGATGTTCTTTTTCAAAATAAGCCTCGAGTTTTTCTAAAGTTTCCATGAAGACTATAATTTCTTTGCAGTAAGTTCGCAAATTTTAATGATAACTTCAACTGCTTTCTGCATGCTCTCAACAGGAACGTATTCGTATTTACCATGAAAGTTATGCCCTCCAGCAAAAATATTTGGGCAAGGTAGGCCCATATAACTCAATTGTGAACCATCGGTACCCCCTCTAATGGGTTTTATTATCGGACTGATTCCAAGTGCAACCATGGCCTCTTTGGCTATTTCAACAATGTGATATACCGGTTCAACTTTTTCCCGCATATTAAAATACTGGTCTTTTATTTCTAAAAGAATACAGTCACCAAAATCGATGTTTAATTTGCTGACGATTTTGCGCAGTAATTCTTTGCGTTTCTCAAAATGTTCACGATCATGATCTCGAATGATCATCTCAAATTCAGCATGCTCTATTTCACCTTTTAAATGGTATACATGAAAAAAGCCTTCCCGCCCCGAGGTACATTGTGGAGTTTCCTCAGGTGGTAGAATCCCAATGATTTCATTGGCTATGCTTATGGCATTGATCATCTTCCCTTTTGCATAACCTGGGTGAACACTTTTTCCTTTGATGGTAACCTTGGCACTTGCTGCGTTGAAGTTCTCATATTCCAATTCCCCGATTTGACTACCATCCATAGTGTAGGCCCATTCCGCCCTGAACTTTTCGACATCGAATTTGTGGGCTCCACGACCTATTTCCTCATCAGGTGTGAACCCAACTCTTATTTCACCATGTTCTATCTCAGGATGTTGTACCAAAAATTCCATGGCTGTCATTATTTCCGCGATTCCAGCCTTGTCATCTGCTCCAAGTAATGTAGTCCCATCTGTGGTTATCAATGTTTGTCCTTTATATTGCAAGAGGTCTTCAAAATAATCAGGCGAAAGAATGATGTTCTGTTCTTTGTTCAGAATAATATCCTTACCATCATAATCCTCAATGATTTGGGGATTTACGTTGGTGCCACTAAAATCAGGAGTAGTATCAAAATGGGAAATAAAGCCTATTACGGGAACTTCTTTATCAATATTGCTCGACAAGGTAGCCATGATATAAGCGTTATCGTCGATGGTAACCTCCTTTAAACCAATGCGTTCCAGTTCGTATGCCAATTCAGTGGCCATATTCCATTGTTTCTCGGTACTTGGCGTTGTATCCGAATTTGGGTCACTTTGAGTATCGATTTTGACATACTCCAAAAAACGGTCAATAAGTTGTTGCATCTACCTTGTGTTTACCCAAAAATACAGATTATTATTAGTATTTTGGTTTCATTGAATTTTGAACAAAATGTAGCTATGAGAACCTTATCGTTTTGTATTTCGATATTGATCTGCATCCTTTTTAATGATGGATTAACGGCACAGGATGATTGTATTCTTGGGGTCGGAATAACCAAGGATGAAACAATCATAGATGTTTTTCAACTCAACGAAGATCAAGCTGAACAACTTATAAATTTTAGTGCTGAATTAAAATATAGAAATGAGTTGTTGAACAATCAGGCAGCAAATATATTAAAGCGACATCCACAGAGTTCAGCTGCCGAATTAATGGTATTGGCCAACAAGTATATTGGGATTCGTGATAGTATGGAACATATTCAACGTATGATAGACATTAAGACCTTGAAATTATTTAACGAGAAGCAATATATTCGCTATTTAGAGCTTTGTACCGAGGCATATCGACAGCCTTTCAGGGTGGTTCCTACAAATTATCAAGACAGTATTCCGCCTAAATAATATTAACCTAAGTATGTTGACAATATTGAGTTAGATAAGGTAATTACTGCGTTTGAGTTTGTACTTTTGCTTAAATCTTTCTACAATTCATGTACAAAATATTAGTTCGCCCAATTCTTTTTTTATTAGACCCGGAAAAAGTTCACCACCTTACATTTTTTTTGATTCGTTTGTTTGGTAAAATCGGCTTATTAAACCTATATAAATCAATTTGTGTTCTTGAAGACAAGGCATTGGAACGAGAGGTTTTTGGACTCAAATTCAAAAATCCTGTTGGTCTAGCTGCAGGTTTTGATAAAGATGCCAAATTGTACAATGAACTTTCTGATCTTGGTTTCGGATTTATTGAGATTGGTACCTTAACGCCCAAGCCCCAGGATGGGAATCCTAAAAAGCGACTTTTTCGTTTGAAAGCAGATAAGGCCATAATAAATCGAATGGGCTTTAATAACAGCGGTGTTTTTGACGCAGTTGAACGTTTGAAAAAGGAACATAGGGTATTAGTTGGCGGCAATATTGGAAAAAATAAAATTACGCCCAATGAGGATGCTACCAAAGATTATCTCATATGCTTCGATGCACTTTTTCCCCATGTCGATTACTTTGTGGTCAATGTAAGTTCTCCCAATACGCCAGGATTAAGGGAGTTACAGGATAAAGAACCATTGACTGCCTTACTAAAGGAACTAAAAAAGGAAAACACAAAAATCGGGACTAAAGGAGCTGATACCATTGAAAAACCCATTTTATTGAAAATAGCACCTGATTTGACAGATAATCAATTGACGGACATTATCAAAATCGTTAAAGACACTAAGATTGATGGTATTATCGCCACTAATACGACAATAGAAAGGGGAGAACTGAAATCCACCTATTTGCTCTCGGAGGAGAAAGGTGGATTGAGTGGAAAACCTCTGACAGATCGAAGCACGGAAGTTATTCGGTTTTTAGCGGAAAAGAGTAATAAGGCATTCCCTATTATCGGAGTCGGAGGAATCCATTCAGCTGAAAATGCGCTGGAAAAATTGGAAGCAGGTGCAGATTTAGTTCAACTATATACAGGATTTATTTACGAAGGTCCAGCATTAATAAAGAAAATTAACAAGGCCATACTGTCGCAGTAGTTATAGAATCTCATTATTTTGTCCAATAATCGACTACAAGGACATCATCTAAATGGGGGGTAAGAACTTGTCCAAAAGCTTTGTGGTCGGGATGAGGTAGATAAATAGCTCGGTCCTCTTCGCTTTTAAAAGTTAAAAAAAAGCAATGTGTAAACCCTTTGTCCAATCCTTCCGGGCTGTTGTTCAAGCCCCATTCATAGGACATTATTTGAGGTATTTTTGAAGGTAGTGCAAAAAACGCTTCTTCAACTCTATTGATATCCGAGGCAGCTGTACCGTCCTTGAATTTAAATAACACCACATGGCGTAATACACTGTCATTGACTTTTTCCGTGTCACTCATTATTATCCGTTTGGAATTTTTGTGTTTCGCATTGCATAAACTTATAGTCAAAATTGTAAAAACAATACTGAATGATATATAGATGAATTTCATAGTGAATATTTCCGGTAAGATATAAAAATTGCAACTTACTCCAGAGGAATTTGTATTTTTCGAAGTTAAATTTAATTTGGTTTGAATTACGAAGTACTTTCAACCTTTATTATCGCCTCTACTATATTGGCCGTAGCTCCCGGACCAGACAATATTTATGTATTGACCCAAAGCCTAGTTCGTGGTAAAAAATATGGTTTGGCAACAACGGTGGGTTTAGTTTCTGGTTGTTTGGTGCATACCACACTTTTGGCTTTTGGAGTTTCGGCAATAATCAAGGAAAGTGACCAAATTTTCTTTACTATCAAACTTTTTGGGGCAATGTATCTTTTTTATTTGGCCTACAAAGTTTTTAAAAGTGATGCCCACTTGCAACTTTCAAATAGCGAGGTCCCCAAAAAAGGATTGATGCAGTTGTTCAAACAAGGATTTATAATGAATGTGTTGAATCCGAAAGTCACCATTTTCTTTTTAGCTTTTTTCCCGGGATTTTTATTTAGTGATTCATTGAGTCACATCATTCAGTTTTATATTTTGGGTTTGTTATTTATGCTGGTGACATTGATTGTATTTGGACTAATGGCCATTCTTTCAGGATCAATTTCAAACTATATAAAAGGACATGATAAACTTGGATTATCCTTGAAATGGCTTCAAATTATTGTGTTTATTGGTATAGGAATGTTTATATTATTATCGAATAATTAGTGTTAATTTTGGTGTGCTATCAAAGCCATTTGAATGTCCGGAAAGGTTAAAATTATTGAATGCCCTCGGGATGCCATGCAAGGCATCAAAGATTTTATTCCTACTGAAGAAAAGGCCAAGTACATTCAAGCTTTACTAGGTTGTGGATTTGATACCATTGATTTCGGAAGTTTCGTTTCGCCCAAAGCTATACCACAAATGGTTGATACAGCTGACGTACTTTCAATGTTGGATCTGTCCAATACCACCAGTAAATTATTAACAATAGTGGCCAATGTTAGAGGAGCACAGAGTGCTATCGAACATGAGGAAATTAAATATTTGGGATACCCCTTTTCAATATCCGAGAATTTTCAGATGCGTAATACGCACAAGACCATTGATCAATCAGTTGTAACCTTAAATGAGATATTGCGAATCGCCAAGGCAAATAATAAAGAGGTAGTAACTTATATTTCGATGGGATTTGGGAACCCCTATGGGGATCCATGGAATGTGGGGATAGTAGGGGAGTGGACCGAGAAATTGGCAGATATGGGTGCCAAAATTTTATCATTATCCGATACTGTAGGCACCTCAACGCCTGAAAATATTGCATATCTCTTTTCAAACTTGATTCCTAGATATCCTGAAATTGAGTTTGGTGCCCACTTGCATACCACGCCAACTAAATGGCATGAAAAGGTTGATGCGGCATATGAAGCTGGTTGTTGCCGTTTTGACGGGGCAGTACAAGGTTTCGGTGGTTGCCCCATGGCAAAGGATGAACTGACAGGGAATATGCCTACCGAAAAAATGCTTTCCTATTTTACTGCAAAAAAAGTGACCACAAAGGTAAATTGGATGGCTTTTGAAGCAGCCTTCAATAAGGCAACAGAACTCTTTTCCAAATACTATTAAGCCGTAATCTGCTTACTTTCAATGCTCTAAAAAAGTAATTGAAACCCACCTCAAACATTATTTAGAATTAGTTTAAATAATCCTTGTTCAAGTCAAAATTGCGTATTAGATTTGCTCTTTTAAATCATCATAATTTATAATAAGTCTAAATAAGAATAACAATAAAATGAAAAAACCAATTCTATTGTTTGCAGTACTATGTACAGCATTTTTATCGGCACAGACCGTTACAGATTCTATGATGCTGAATCCACAAAAACAAATTAACGCCGCACAACGGTTATTGTCGGGCAATTATGCTTCAGCGGTTACTATAGGGGCTTATGGCGAGATGCTGTACAACCAACCTGAAGGTGACAATGGCGAATTGGATGTTCAAAGATTGGTATTATTGATGGGCTATCGTTTCAATGATAAAGCCCAATTTGTCACTGAAATTGAGTTTGAACATGTTGAAGAGGTCTTCGTTGAACAGGCCTTCGTTAATTATAATGTAGGTAGCAACATAAACCTTAGAGGTGGTCTCATGCTGGTGCCCATGGGCATTGTAAATGAATTTCATGAACCTACAACTTTTAATGGCACTGAGAGACCTGCTATAGACAATGTTATTGTACCGACAACCTGGAGAGAATTGGGTGTTGGTGTCAACGGTCGTTTTGATAATCTTTCTTTAGGTTATCAGGCATATTTGTTCAATGGTTTTAAATCAACTGTTGCTGACGGGGAAGGTGGCATATCAGGTATTCTAAAAGGCTCCAACGGTCTTCGAAGTGGTCGCCAAAAGGGGATTAAATCAACTATTGACAGTCCAAACTTATCTACCAAATTGGATTATTATGGCATATCTGGTTTGCGCTTGGGATTTTCATCATATTTTGGTAAGACCCAAGCCGCAGACGATATAGAAGAAGTTGTTGGTTCCAATATTGGTATCACTATGATTGGTTTAGATGCCCGTTATGCTTATCAGCGTTTTACGGCTCGGGGCCAGTTTGTTCATGCTTCCTTATCAGATACTGAAGATTATAATGCGTTAACTGGAAGAGATTTGGGTAGTGCATTACAAGGATGGTATGTTGAAGGTGCATTTAATCTTCTACCAGTCAGCAACGAACAAAAACTATTTGCATTTGCCCGCTATGAAAAGTATGATACACATGCGTCGACTGCTGGGTCCTTGGCAAAGAATGATGCTTATGACAGAACAGATGTTACAACTGGATTAACATATCATTTGGCACCAGGCGTTGTTTTAAAAGGTGATTATCAGTTTAGAAGTAATGCATTGGAAAACGGTGATGTCAAAGACCGATTAAATTTTGGCATTGGAGTCTGGTTTTAATCGAAAAGAATTCCCCGACGCCCTGCTTCAGGGTTCCGCTAAACTGTCATTCCCACAAATGCGGGAATCTAAATGATAGATTTCGGTTTTTGCCATGAGATCAAAATATAACCAGCGAAATATTTCTATGGCTCTGCCTCAGGATAGTTGGTTACAAGAAAAGAATGTAATTTCTTTATTGAGATTCATTCTAAATTAATACATTTACAGCATGCCAAGGGTAAAGACATTTATTATTCCAATAGTGACCATCTCCTTTTTACTAGTAGGTTTTGGACTGCCCAAGAATGTTGAAAAGAAAGTACAGAAAGAACTGAAAAAGACTTTTCAAATAGATGGTTTTACTTTGGTCCCTTTAGAAATATCGGCTTCTTTGAATGAAGGACTTCCAAAGAAGTTGACACACGAGAATTTTCTTAAGATAACCGATGATAGTGAACATCTGGGTTATTTGTTTGTTGATAAGGCACAAAGTAAAACGGCTGAATTTGATTATTTAATTGTTTTCGATACTGAGCTTAAGATTGTTCATTCCAAAGTGTTGATTTATAGAGAGGAATACGGAGGTGAAATTGGCAGCAAACGTTGGTTAAAACAATTTATAGGTAAAACGGGAGGTGATAGGGTAGATCACGAATCGAATATCGATGGCATAGCAGGTGCAACAATTTCAGTTCGGTCGATGACCAATGCAATTGATGAACTTCTAAGGACAATTGGAATATTGCAAAAAAATCAAGTTTTATAATGCAGTTTAATGGTCTACTTTCAACATTTCCAAAAGAAATAAAACTTTTTTTGGCCTCTTTTATCGTAATCCTTTCTATAGGTTTTTTCACAGGCATATTTTTCGTTGGTGAAACCAGTTCGGCTTCTCCTGCTGGTATCGAAGAGAATTACCTTGGCAATGAGGACGATGAAAACGCCGAAATAATGAAGTTTCATAAAAGTGAACGGGAAATGCTGACCATACTTCATACCCACATTCTTTCTATGTCTTTCATCTTTTTCTTATTGGGAATATTAGTGTGGATGACAAAGCTGTCAAAGAAAGTGAAACTTTTCCTCACCGTTGAGCCATTTTTTTCTGTTATCCTTACATTTGGTGGAATATATTTATTGTGGCTTGGCATCCTTTGGATGAAATATGTGGTGATATTTTCGGGATTACTGATGACCTTGACTTTTGCGGTTTCAGTATTCGTTGTGCTCTATCAATTGGCCTTAAAACCATCCTAGCCTGATTAAACATATTGGTTTCAAAAAGTTACTTCTAAATGTAGTATATTTGCACGCAATTAATCCTTAATTGCATGGAAGCTCACCAAAATAAAATTCTCGGAGAAGGTTTAACATATGACGATGTACTTCTTGTACCCGCCTTTTCAGAAATACTCCCACGAGAGGTAAGAATCAAAACAAAATTCACTAGGAATATTTCTATAAATGTTCCGATTGTCTCTGCGGCGATGGACACAGTTACCGAATCGAGAATGGCAATCGCCATGGCGCAAGAAGGGGGTATTGGTGTTTTGCACAAAAACATGTCAATTGAACGTCAGGCAATGAAAGTGCGAAAGGTAAAGCGTGCGGAAAGCGGTATGATTTTAGACCCTGTGACCTTGCCCTCCAGTGCATTGGTCAAAGATGCTAAAGACAATATGCGTGAATTCAGTATTGGTGGAATACCTATTGTGGATGATGCCGGGACCTTAATTGGTATTGTTACCAACAGGGATCTTCGGTTTGAAAAAAACAATGAAAGACCGCTCTCTGAGGTAATGACCTCGGAAAATCTAGTAACCGTTGGTGAAGGAACATCTTTGGAGCAGGCTGAGGTCATACTTCAGGACAATAAAATAGAAAAGTTGCCAGTTGTTGACGACAATAATAAATTGGTGGGTTTGATAACGTTTAGGGACATTGCAAAGCTCACTCAAAAACCGATAGCGAACAAGGATCAGTACGGACGATTACGAGTTGCAGCCGCCATCGGGGTTACTGGTGATGCCGTTGAAAGGGCAGAGGCTCTTGTAAATGCTGGTATAGATGCCGTCGTTATAGATACGGCCCACGGGCATACGAAAGGCGTAGTCAAGGTCCTTAAAGCGATGAAAAAGAAATTTCCGAAATTAGAGGTTATTGTTGGGAATATTGCGACTGGTGATGCCGCTAAATATTTGGTTGAGGCTGGTGCCGATGCAGTAAAAGTTGGGATAGGTCCTGGATCTATCTGCACGACAAGAGTCGTAGCTGGTGTTGGTTTTCCCCAGTTTTCGGCTGTATTGGAAGTATCTGCGGCCATAAAAGGCAGTGGTGTTCCCGTTATTGCCGATGGTGGAATTCGCTATACCGGTGATATTCCTAAAGCGATTGCTGCTGGGGCCGATACCGTTATGTTGGGGTCGTTACTGGCAGGCACCAAAGAATCTCCCGGTGAAACCATTATCTATGAAGGTCGAAAATTCAAATCGTACCGAGGTATGGGTTCGGTAGAAGCCATGAAACATGGTTCTAAAGATCGCTATTTCCAAGATGTTGAGGACGATATTAAAAAATTGGTCCCAGAAGGAATTGTTGGACGTGTACCTTATAAAGGTGAATTGTATGAAAGTATCCATCAATTTGTTGGTGGTCTTCGTGCTGGGATGGGCTATTGTGGTGCCAAGGATATTGATACCTTAAAAGAGATTGGAAGATTTGTCAAAATAACTTCCAGTGGCATAACTGAAAGTCATCCGCATCATGTGACAATTACCAAAGAATCCCCAAATTACAGTAGGTAATAGTTTTAAGGATAGAGATATATAAAAAAAGAGCTGTCCTGGAACAGCTCTTTTTTATTTTATGTTTATTGATTATTTATTTCCCCTGTCCACTATAGGTTTGCCAATCTTTCTCTAAGTAAATATTATCACCAAAATATCGGGCAATATTTAAAAAGGGCTCTGGCTTTTGATAACCGGGAACTGGTGAAAGCATATTCATTTTCTCATCCAAAAAGATGGTAGTCGGGTAGCTCATGCGACCTTGCATCAAAGCAGCTGCAAACTCATGGTACCCCTTTCTGCCAGAAGGCACAAAATTATAGGTTCTTCCTTTAAACTCTATTGGCTCTTTGCCTTCTCCATCCATCTTTACCATATAAAAATTGGTAGCCATATAAGTTGCAACTTCTGGATTTTGAAAGGTATCCTTATCCATCTTTTTACACCATCCGCACCAATCCGTATAAACATCGATGAAAATTTTCTTTGGATTTGAATCAGATTGGGCACGTTCAACAGCCTCGTTCCAGCTAAGCCATTCAACATCTTGGGCATTGCCCAAAAAGGAGATTAATCCTATAAATAAAAATAGGGTAGGTTTATATAGAAAAGACATATTCTTTTTCATTAGCAATTGTTTTTGCTGTTTAGTCCAACAACTGTACCAAAACTAACGATTTTTTTTAAGCTTTATTTTGCTATGGCGTTAGGCTTTTTTTTTGAAAAAAGGTCTTTCACATCAACTTGTTTCTTAATAAGGTCATCAAATGTTTCCCTTTCCCTTATAAGAATTGCCTTTCCGCTATGCCATAGCACCTCTGGAGGTCTAAATCTTGAATTGTAATTACTGGCCATTGTAAAGCAATAAGCCCCTGCATTCTTAAAGCAAAGGACATCGCCTTCAGAAATTTCATTGATCCTGCGATTGTTCGCAAAAGTATCAGTCTCGCAGATGTAGCCCACTACAGAATAATATCTTTCCCTTCCATGAGGATTTGAAATATTTTCTATACTATGTGAAGCCCCATAAAGCATAGGTCTAATAAGATGGTTAAACCCTGAATCAACACTGGCAAAAACCGTTGATGTCGTCTGTTTCACCACATTCACCTTGGCTAAAAAGTACCCTGCTTCGCTTACTAAAAACTTACCAGGTTCAAAAGCTAAGGTTAGGTCCTTACCATATTCTTTGCAAAATGTATTGAACCTACCAGTCAACTTCTTTCCTAGTTCTTCAATATTGGTTTCAATATCGCCTAATTTATACGGTACTTTGAATCCGCTCCCAAAGTCAATGAAATCCAGATTTTTGAAGTTTTTGGCAGTTTCAAATAGAATTTCAGAGGCATAAAGGAAAACATCAATATCCAATATATCACTCCCAGTATGCATGTGAATACCGTTGATGTTCATTTTGGTCAGTTCAACAATGCGCAATAAATGAGGAATTTGATGAATGCTAATTCCGAATTTAGAATCTATATGTCCAACTGAAATATTCGAATTTCCTCCGGCCATAACATGCGGATTAATACGAATACACACGGGAATATCAGGATGCTTACTTCCGAATTGCTCTAATACAGATAGATTATCTATGTTAATTTGAACACCCAATTTGGCCGCTTCCTCAATCTCTTCAAGCGAAACTCCATTAGGCGTATAAATTATTGATTCGGGTTTAAAGCCGGCCATAAGACCTAGCTGAACCTCCTGAATTGAAACGGTATCCAAACCACTACCCAAACTGTTCATTAATCGTAAAATCGTTATATTCGAAAGTGCTTTGGCAGCATAATTCAATTTCAAATGATTTACACCCTTAAAGGCGTTCGTTAATCTATTGAATTGCGAAACTATTTTTTCCGAATCATATACATAGACGGGGTTGCCATATGTTTTAGCGATTTTTAATAATTCAGCATTCTTCATTATATTATTTGTTGTTTTAAACAAATCTAGAATACTAATTTGGTATGGACAAGAAATTCCTTGTATATTTTATATATACAACAATATGTTGTATTCATAACAATATTTGAAATAGGATTCATTTGTTGCAATCATATTCGAGTCGTACTTTTAACAAAAATACCATCATGAAGTTGCCCTTGTTTCCACTTAAATCGATTTTTTTCCCTGGGGAGACTGTACCACTCCATATATTCGAAGATCGTTATAAGCAGCTTATTCAAGATTGTAGGGATGAGGCAATCACCTTTGGTATACCTGTGTATATTTATGACCAAATTGCCTATGGTACCGAAGTACAGCTCGTAGAAGTGGTAAATACCTATGAGGGAGGTGAGATGGATATCGTCTGTGTTGGGCGCCAAGTATTCAAGATTTTATCATTTGAAAATGAAATTGGAGATAAATCGTATCCTGGAGGTAATGTTGAATTTTTGGAAGGAATTAATGATGCTGCAGATGAATTGAAAATAAGTGTTCTTGGTCGTATCAAAGAGCTTTATGATCTTATGGATGTACCTTTTATGGAGATACCTTTGGATAAATTCAATATGTATAGTTTAATACACAAAATTGGTCTTTCTTATGAACAGGAGTATCAGTTATTACAGATGCCCAAAGAAAGTGACAGGTTTAAATTAATAAATTCGCACCTTTTGGCAACAATAGCTGTCTTAAAGGAAGTGAATAGAGCAAAAGGTGCAATTAAGATGAATGGCGATTTCAAGAATTTTGACCCGCTAGATTTTGAGGATCTTAATATTTGACCAATCCCAGGGGATTTCATTAGGGTAAATCCTATGTGTTTCCTATTTTTGCTTCCAAACTTTTAAGAAATTCCATATGAACCTTCATGAGTATCAAGGAAAAGAAATTTTAGCAAGTTTTGGTGTTCGTATTCAGCGTGGTATCGTTGCCCATAGCCCAAAGGAAGCTGTTGAAGCCGCTAAACAATTAACAGCAGAAACAGGAACTGGATGGCATGTTATCAAGGCCCAGGTTCATGCTGGTGGCCGGGGCAAAGGTGGAGGCGTTAAATTGGCTAAAAACCTTAAGGAGGTTGAAGAAATCGCCAGTAATATTATTGGGATGAACTTGATTACCCCACAGACTTCAGCCAAAGGGAAAAAAGTTCACCAAGTACTGATTGCTGAGGATGTTTACTACCCAGGTGATAATGAAACAAGCGAATTCTATATGTCGGTTTTATTGGATCGTGGCAAAGGACGGAATATGATCATGTATTCAACTGAAGGGGGAATTGATATCGAGGAAGTTGCTGAAAAGACGCCGCACTTGATTTTCACGGAGGAAGTTGATCCTTCGACTGGTCTTTTGCCCTTCCAAGCTAGAAAGATTGCCTTTAATCTTGGACTTTCAGGTACTGCGTTTAAGGAAATGACAAAATTCGTATCATCGCTTTATAAAGCATATGTAGAGAGTGATTCCAATATGTTTGAGATCAATCCGGTATTGAAAACCTCTGATGAAAAGATTATGGCAGTTGATGCCAAGGTTTCGATTGACGACAATGCTTTATATCGAAGAAAGCAATATGCTGAGATGCGCGATTTACGTGAGGAAAATCCGATTGAAGTTGAAGCTAGGGCAGTTGGCCTTAGCTATGTTGATTTGGATGGAAATGTTGGCTGTATGGTAAATGGTGCAGGTTTGGCCATGGCCACCATGGACCTTATAAAAATGGCCGGTGGGGAACCCGCCAACTTTTTGGATGTTGGTGGTACAGCAGATGCCAAAAGGGTAGAGGAAGCTTTCCGAATTATACTAAAAGACCCAGCGGTTAAAGCTATATTGATAAATATTTTTGGTGGTATCGTTCGGTGTGACCGTGTTGCCCAAGGTGTTGTAGATGCCTATAAGAATATGGGTGATGCGATCAATGTCCCGATCATAGTGCGTTTGCAGGGAACAAATGCAGAGTTGGCAAAAGAAATTATTGATAATTCAGGCTTGGCCGTATATTCCGCTGTCCAGTTTCAAGAAGCGGCAGATAAAGTAAAAGAAGTTTTGAGTTAGATTAAAGTACTAGAACAAAATTATTAAGGGGCCTATACTCATGAGTATAGGCCCCTTAATCTTATTAAAAGTTAATTTGGGGGCATATGTTTTAAGATTGAGTTAAACCTTTAATAGCCAATCTAATTATCGGTAAATCTTGTACAGTTTTATCAAATGATTTAAGAGTACACAATCATTAAATTTATGTTAAATGGAAAAAACCTTGTAACAATCTTGATTCTTAGACGTCTTTTAATTATTAATCAATTATTCATCAATCATTAAACAAACAAATCATGAGAAAATTAAGTTTAGTATTTGTAGCTGCAATGCTATTGGTCACAGGAAACATTTTAGCCAACGATTCAGTTAAAGACGATCCAACAAAAAAGTTATCCGCTCAAATTGGAGAATTATTAGATAACAATTATTTAACTGATGATGAGGTGAGTTTAACTGCACAAGTTAGATTTACATTGAATAATCAAGGCGAAATTGTAGTTTTATCTGTTGATACCGATAATAAAAAATTAGAGTCTTTTGTTAAAGGTAGATTAAACTATAAAAAAGTTGAAGTAGCAGGAGCTAAGGAAGGTAAAATGTTTACTATTCCAATCAAAATTGCAAGTTAAAGATACTTGCTAAACAAAATGAAAATCCTGATTTTATCAGGATTTTTTTTTGTTTTTATATTTAACGGAAGATATATCATTGTTGAATTTCTTTTTTTGTCTCGATTTATTATCGAATCTTTTAGTAGGGTTAATACCGGCTTTTATTTTACCTTTTGATAAAACCTCACCAGGATTTTTAGGACTTTCCTTGGTTCCCCTAAGATGTATAATAAGTCCGTTCAAGAAATTACGTAGAATTTGGTCCCCACATTCCATATAATTTGGGTGGTCTTCTTTCCTAAACAATGCACCCAATTCGCTTTTTGTAATGTTGAAATCGGCTAATTTCAATATTTCAACTATTTCATCGTCCCTTAACATAAGAGCTACTCGAAGCTTTTTGAAAATATCATTGTTCGTCATACAAACCTTTTTTGTAAACTTTATGCAAATTAATGATAGCCATTGGTATTATAACGTAAATCAGGGATTAATTATACGAAAGGAGTGCATTTTTAGTTATACAATAGAATTATTGTTATTCTGCTATGAGCACTTATAAAGAAAAACTCAGTATTCTTTCAGAAATGATATCCTTCGCGAGGGTTGGTAATACAATCAAGGATGAAGAATATATCTTTCTAAGCAGTGTAGCACAACAGCTAGGAGTTGACGAGGAAACCTTTGATACACTTTTCAACGAAGAAGTGGAACATATCGTGCCTAAATCGGAAGCAGAGCGCATTCTGCAATTTCATAGATTGGTTTTGTTAATGAATGTGGATAATAAACAGGACTTGATTGAAATTAGTAGAATCCATAATATTGGGTTAGGCATGGGATTACCACCTTCAGCTATCGAACAGGTGCTTTCAATAATGCATAAGTATCCTAATAAAATTGTTCCTCCCAAAGTGCTTATAGACATATTTAGGGCACACTACAATTAAGATTTACATTTGTTTTTGGTCGATAATCTTAGGTTCAGACCAAGATTTTGTTAAAAAAACGCCAAAATGACATTAAACACAGCTAAAAGAATGTCATAATGACATAGTTTTTGTATTGGTACAGCTTTTGTCTTTTCATGTTTGAGTTTAAATTTTAACTGATAAATATAAAAGTCATGAGTATAATAAAAAGAAGTGATGTATTGTTTCCTTCATTGATGAATGAAATATTCAAGCCAGATTGGTTTGGTGGTTTGGAGAACGATAAAAGCAATGTTCCTGCGGTGAATATTAAAGAAACGGAAAAGGATTTTGAACTGGAACTTGCGGTTCCTGGTCGAAAGAAGGAAGATTTTAAGATAGAAATCAATGAAAATGTTTTGACAATTTCTACAGAATCCAACACTGAGGAAAATGTTGAAAAAGATTACTACACTCGAAGGGAGTTTACCTATTCTTCCTTTAAGCGTGCATTTACCTTACCAGAGACAATTGATGAGGATAACATAAAGGCAAATTACGATAATGGCATATTAAAATTTACTTTGCCTAAGAAAGAGGAGGCGCTACCAAAGCCTAAAAGAAAGATAGAGTTGTCATAAAGTATTAAAGAGATTATGTTGTGTCCTTTCTGGGACATTTCATAATGGTTGGTTTAGTTGGTTAGTCCTGATAGGCTGTGATTCGGCCATCAGGATGCTGAACACACCTAAGGTGTTGTCAGCATTGGAAAGGCGTCTTGAGTGATCAGGGCGCTTTTCCCATTTCTTTATCTTGTTTTTGTAGCATCCTTAATTCGTCTCGTAATTTTGCTGCTTGCATGAAGTCTAATTCTTTTGCGGCTTTTTCCATGGCCTTTCTTTTGTCTCGAATCAACTTTTCAATTTGTTCTTTGGTCAAATAAGCCAAATCTGGCTCAGCAGCCCTTAATTCCTCTTTTTCAAAATGATAGGTGGATACCGAATTTTTGGCCAAGGCACTGTCCAGACTTTTATTCAATGCCTTTGGCGTGATATTGTTAGCAACATTATAGGCAATTTGTTTTTCACGACGATAATTGGTACCATCAATGGTCTTTTTCATGCTATTAGTAATTTTATCAGCGTACATGATTGCTTTACCATCCAAATGCCTTGCAGCTCTGCCTACTGTTTGTGTCAATGAGCGATTGCTGCGTAAAAATCCTTCTTTATCCGCATCCAAGATTGCAACTAGTGAAACCTCAGGCAAATCCAACCCTTCACGTAATAGATTAACACCGATAAGCACATCAAAAATACCCTTTCTTAAATCCTGCATGATTTCAACACGTTCCAACGTATCAACATCACTGTGTATATATCTACAACGTACATTTATTCGGGCTAAATATTTGGTCAATTCCTCAGCCATTCGTTTGGTCAAGGTGGTGACCAAAGTCCTTTCATCTTTTTCAACCCTTTGTTGAATCTCTTCTACCAAATCATCAATCTGATTCAAACTTGGTCGTACCTCAATAATTGGATCAAGAAGCCCCGTGGGTCTAATAACTTGTTCAACATATACACCTTGACTAAGTTGTAATTCATAATCGGCAGGAGTTGCGCTAACATATATCACCTGATTCTGTAATGCTTCAAATTCTTCAAATTTCAAGGGTCTGTTGTCCATTGCTGCTGGTAATCGAAATCCGTATTCAACTAAGTTTTCTTTTCGAGAACGATCACCACCATACATGGCATGCACCTGCGGTATAGTTACATGGCTCTCGTCAATGACCATTAAAAAGTCCTTTGGAAAATAATCCAATAAACAGAATGGTCTCGTACCTGGCTCACGTCCGTCCAAGTACCTTGAGTAATTTTCAATACCTGAACAGTAGCCCAATTCGCGAATCATTTCCAAATCAAAATTTGTGCGTTCTTCCAAGCGTTTTGCTTCAAGTGGTTTACCAATTTCCTTAAAATAGTCGATTTGATGCACCAGATCATCCTGAATGAGATGTATGGCATTATGAAGAATATCTGGCGAGGTAACGAACATATTCGCAGGATAGATATTCAAGTTCTCATAGACTTCGATTACGTTGTTATTGAAAGGATCAAAAGCTTCGATCTCTTCTATCTCGTCACCAAAGAAGTGAATTCTAAAAGCATGGTCCGCATAACTGGGGAACACATCAACGACATCACCTTTTACCCTAAAGTTACCGTTCCTAAAATCAGCTGAAGTCCTTGCGTAAAGACTTTGGACCAGCATATGTAATAACTTGGTGCGGGCAATGACCTGGTCTTTATGAATGGTTATTACATTTTTTTGGAATTCCACAGGATTCCCAATACCATACAAGCAAGATACTGAAGCTACGACCAAAACGTCCCTTCTGCCCGATAAAAGTGAAGAAGTGGTACTTAACCTTAACTTTTCAATATCTTCATTGATAGAGAGATCCTTTTCAATATAAAGACCAGAGGTTGGAATGTAGGCTTCAGGTTGGTAATAGTCATAATAGGAAACAAAGTACTCGACGGCATTATCGGGGAAGAACTGCTTGAACTCGGAATATAATTGGGCAGCAAGAGTTTTATTGTGTGCTAGGACCAAAGTTGGGCGTTGTACAGTCTCGATAACATTTGCCACTGTAAAGGTCTTCCCGGATCCGGTTACGCCAAGTAGAGTCTCATAGGCTTCATTCGAGTTGATCCCATCTACCAATTGTTTTATTGCTTCTGGCTGATCACCTGTAGGCTTGAATTCGGATACGACCTTAAATTTCATTTTCTAAAAATACAAAAGCACAATGA
>JAAETN010000169.1 GCA_024228355.1 Maribacter sp.
GTCGCGCAATGAATCTTCCAACTACGCTTGTGAATATCGATACCAATGTATAACTTGGGTCTTGCAGTGTGTTCTGTTTTCATATCTTTTTGTTTTAGAGAACTTTAAAGATAGTGGACACGCTGCTTTTACATAGATGCTGAGTAGGGTAGAAGTTGCTAGAGGTGAAATATTGCAAGCTAAGACCGAAATTGGTGGCGGACACGGCTTTATGGGTTTACTAAAGGATACCGAAGGGAATCGGATTGCACTTCATTCCTTAAAATGATATTTATTGTACCAATTCCAAAAGAGCTATGTCAAATTCGCTCTCGAAGACGACCTTACCTTTTTTCACTTCAACCATAGTATCGGAATAAGTATCATAAAGTTTGGTGCCATCACCGAAAAAACCTTTGACCCAGAGTGACTTTTTCCCTTTTGGCAAATCTAAACCTACGACAACTTTATCCTTGAAATCATCTTTAATATAGGTTCTGCTAAACACATATGGTTTTTTAGCAAGTCTCTTATGTTTCCCAGCACCAATTGCAGGGTGATATTTTCTGAACTTACCTAATTTTTGCCAATGCGAAAGTATATTCTTAGTTCCCGGCAAACTATCCTGATCCTCCCAATTCATGAATGATCTTAGGGTGGCATCGCCTTCAGCGTCTTCAATGGTAAGATCCCGAGAGGATTCATCACCGTAATACACTTGGGAAGCTCCAGGTGTAAGCAAAAGTACATTTGCGGACCTGATAGGTTTTTTTCGCTCCTTGTCATAGGGTTCGCCATCGTCATGTGAAGTCAAGTAATTAACAACACTTTTGTCTTCTAGTTTGGTATGAAGCAGTCTGCTGTATTTTTTGAATATTGATTCATAATCCTTGTCCGCGTCGCGTTTTAATTCAAAATTGATAAGACTTTTAAATCCATGGTTAAAAAAGTCCACTTTTTTATCGCCAAAATCAAACTCTCTCCCTCCAGAAATATTATAATTATAAACTTCCCCAACCATATAGAATTGGTTTTCATCCAAAACCTCATTAGGGTGCTTCTTTTTCCAAGTTTCGAAGGCGGAAGAAGCTTCTTTGAAAAGCTCTGCCCATGTATTCTCATTAACATGTTTTACTGTGTCAACGCGAAAACCATCAATCCCCAAATCATTTACATAATCAGTAAGCCATTTCATAATGTAAAATCGGGGGGCTCTTGGGTAACCCGTTCGCTCAAAAAATAATTGTAGTTCGTCTAATTCATTACTTAATCTACCTTCTTCTTTCCATTTGGCTAAAAGTGCATCAGGTAATTCAACTGATTCCTCCGACTCCGTATAAATATCAGGTAGGTTGTCGACAAGGGTACAGGCTGTGGTATTCTCGTAAGTTGTAAATTCACATGTAGGTTCTGTGCGCACCCATTCGTCTGGCCATACAGGATCCATTTTGGTAACTGGTCCAGTATGATTTAGAACAACATCCATCAAAACTCGAATCCCTTTTTTATGTGCAGTTTTAACTAAATTTTCCAATTCTTTTTTGGTTCCGAAATTAGGGTCCAAAGAACTCCAATCCTTCGTCCAATAACCATGATAGCCATATGTATTTCCAGTAGATTCGTCTGTATCACCATGTACTTGTTCAACAACAGGTGTGAACCATATAGCGTTTATACCTAAATCTGTAAAATAACCATCTTCCAATTTTTGGGTAATTCCCGCTAAATCCCCACCTAAGAAACCTCTTAGGACTCCCGTTTCATTCGTTCTTTGAAAATTAATGTCATTCTCCCTGTTGCCGTTATTAAAACGATCTGTAAGCATAAAATAGATATTGGCACCTTCCCAAACAAAAGGGGCTGTCTTTTCTGGTATGGAAGAACTTTCAATAGCAGCCGTCTGAGGTTGTTCCAAAGCTTCTTTCCGCTCTTGTTTACAGGACATAAAAAAAGCCAATACTAGAGGCAGTAACAATAGTTTTTGCATTTTCATCTATTTTGGTTAAAGCTATAAAATGCAATGGGAAATAGAAAATTTATTTCTTTCTATTTAAAACTTTGAACTCCTCATAGCAACTGCTAATGGCATCCAAAATCTGAAGATCGTTGGCTGTGGTTATGAAAGACTTTGAATAGCTGCAATTGTTAAGAATATCATCGATATCCACTTTTTCTATTTGCAGTAATTCAGTTAGGGTTTCCCTATCAAATTTAGATGCGAGAAGATCGCGAATAGCATCATCTTCTTTGACCTGTCTTAATTTTCGCATTTGATTTGGCTTCTTGCCAAAGAGATTTCGCAATAAGTCAGCGGGATTTAAAATAGCTCCAAGTACCTTGGTAACAGCACTCGGATTTTTTTTACCAGCTTCGTAACCCACATTCAGTCCCGAAATACTGTACTGATAACCGGTATTGATTGGCATGTTTTTGACATCTATTTCCAGATATCCGGTTAATTGATATGGTCTAACGATAACCTCCTCCAAGGCATAGGCAAGCTCGGTTAGCGCAATTTTGGTATCCTTGAACTTGAACATATCGTTCGTCACCCTGATTTTTTGGGACTTAAAACCAAGATATGAGAAGTATAAAGTATCGTTTACAGAGGCTGATATTGAAAATTCTCCCTTTTTATTTGTTATGGTGCCAAAGACTTTGTTTAAGTTAACAATATGTACGCTTTCCAATGGACGATCACTCTGTGCATTAACAACAATTGCGCTGAAGGATTGGGTTTCTTCCTGAGTTTCCTGGGAAACACCTAGAAAAGTAAAAAATAAGAATAGAAGCGTAAAATATTTTATCATTGGTCTAAAATCCGAATAAAAAGATACTAATCAAAACAAAAAATACGCCGAAGCGTATTTTTAATATACAATTAACTAAAAGAAGTCACTTTTACGTTTGTCTCTCCTTTTGCCCGAATAACTTGACTTACCAGAGGATTTGCCATCCCTTCTTTTACTGGAAGTATTACGGTCACGGCCTCTTCCGCCACTTGACCTTCGATTACGATCTCGACTTCCTCCCCCGCTTCGACCTCTATCTCTTCTTCCCCGGCCACCACCGCCTCCAGGGTTTTTAGATACTTCAACATTAACAAACCTTCCGTCAACTTTAAAATCAGTGAAAATAGATAAGATTTTTTCAGTTACGTCAGCATCAGTATTGAAGAATGAAAAACTGTCTTTCACATCTACTTTAAATACATCTTCCTTTCCAAGACTTACCGTATCGCGAATAAAATCTTTCAATGACATCCAGTCATAACCGTCTTTTTCTCCGACATTAATGAAGTAACGAACAGATCCACTTGTTGGGACATCACCGCCACGGTCTCCTCTACGTTCACCACGTTCCCTGGAATCGGTTGTATTTAAATCCCGTTTCTTATTATAATAATTAAAGAATCTTGTAAATTCTACTGATACTATTTTCTTGATAAGTTCTTCTCGGTCAATTCCTTGAAATACATCGTTGATTGCAGGTAAATAACTTTCTATCTCTTCATTGATTTCCGTATCCTTGATTTTGCTAGCTAAATGATAGAGCTGAATTTCGCATATTTCCATTCCCGTGGGAATTGTCTTGGAAATGAACTTTTGTTTTATTTTATTTTCTATTGCCTTGATTTTTCGAAGCTCACTTCTGGTCACGATCACCATGGAAATACCAGATTTACCTGCACGACCGGTTCTACCACTACGGTGGGTATAAGTTTCGATTTCATCGGGTAATTGGTAATTAATTACATGGGTTATATTATCTACATCGATACCACGTGCTGCCACATCTGTAGCAACCAGCATCTGTATCTGTTTTTTACGAAAAGAGTTCATAACCAAATCCCTTTGGTTTTGGCTCAAATCACCGTGCAATGCACCAGCGTTATAACCATCCTCAATCAACTTTTCAGCAACTCTTTGAGTATCGCGTTTGGTTCTGCAGAATACCACAGAGAATATATCGGGATTCGTATCTGCCAATCTTTTTAAGGCAGGATATCGATCTCTCCCTCCAACAACATAAAACTCATGCTGCACCGTTGTAGCCCCGGCATTTTTGTCTCCCACGGTTATTTCTTGTGGACTGTGCATGAATTTTTTAGCAATAACCGAAACTTCTCTAGGCATGGTCGCCGAAAACAACCAAGTGGATTTTTCTTTTGGTGTGTTTGATAGGATATCTTGTATATCCTCAAAAAAGCCCATATTTAGCATTTCGTCGGCCTCATCCAATATGCAATAGTCAATTTTTGAAATATCTACCAACCGTCTTCCTATCATATCTTTCATTCGGCCAGGAGTTGCCACAACAATTTGTGCCCCCCTTTTTACCTGACGTGCTTGTTCTGTAATACTTGCACCACCGTAAATAGCGACTACATTAATGCTTTTTTCGTATTTCGCATAAAATTTAAGTTCATTGGTAATTTGCAAACAGAGTTCACGTGTTGGGGAAAGAATCAATCCTTGGGTTGTTCTACTTTCGGGATCTATTTTTTGGATTAGCGGAAAACCAAAGGCTGCGGTTTTACCTGTACCTGTCTGTGCAAGGGCAACCAAATCGGTTTCATCCTCCAATAGAATAGGGATAGCTTTTTCCTGTACTTCAGACGGAGTTTCAAACCCCAAATCGGCAACAGCATCCAATAGGGACTTCTGCAGTCCCAGTGCTTTAAATTTAGTCATAATGTGTTTTACTTAATCGCAAATATGTGTGTTGTATAGAGCGATTATCGTTTATAACCCATTAGACTCAGCGCAACACCTGCCATACCGGCGGCAATTATTTGAGGCGCAAAGGTACTCTTATTTATTTATATGTGGTTTTTAAGGATTTAGCGGGACAGATAATACAAGTATATTGGTGTGACTAATTTCACCAAGGACCATTTTTAATTTTATAAACTCTCTAATTTTAATCTGTGACTTGTGCTAAACTTTTTAAACACATTATCAATTTTTGAATGGCCTTACCACGATGACCAATTTTGTTCTTTACCTCTAAGGGTAATTCGGCGAATGTTTTAGTATAACCATTAGGTTTAAAAACAGGATCATAGCCAAAACCTTTCTCACCAATTTTCTCTTGAATAATTACTCCTTCAACCTTAGCTGTAAAAACATATTGTTCATTATTAATGTTCAATGCAATGACTGTTTCAAACCGTGCTGTCCTTTCCGTTTTATTTATCAATTCTTTTAAAAGTTTATCCATATTATCATCCGCATCTCTTTGTTCACCGGCATAGCGAGCAGAATATACCCCTGGCGCTCCATTCAGGGAATCAACCAATAGACCCGTATCATCAGCAAAGCAGGGGTAACCAAAATTTTGAGTTACGAAATTAGCTTTTAAGATAGCATTTTCCTGGAGTGTTTTACCGGTTTCTGGAATATCTTCAAGACAACCGATATCAGTTAAGGACAATAAGGAGATATGTGCCGGAAATATAGCCCTCACTTCTTCTACCTTATTTTTATTGTGGGTAGCGAATACAAGTTTCATGGCCTTATTTAGTTTGGTTGCGGTTATTCTTTATAATACCAGAAGATACATTGGAATTTTATGGAATACTATTTAGGGATTGGTGAAAATATATACTGAATCAAAAGTAGTAATTTTATTTACTAATATATTATTGCATTATGAGGTTAAAATTACCACCAGCAGTTGTTTTTTTAATATTTGCTATGTTTATGTATTTGTTGTCCCGATTTTTACCTTTTGGTGATTTTGAGTTTTTTGGGCGTGATTATCTAATTAGGATTTTAATGGGCTTGGCGGCCTTGATAGCAATAATTTCGCTATTTCAGTTTTTTACTTCAAAGACCACCATTGACCCAAGAACACCTTTTAAGGTTACTAAATTGGTAACTGGAGGAATCTATAAGTTTACTAGAAACCCTATGTATTTGGCACTTTTATTGGGTTTGTTGGCTTGGGGTCTTTGGTTGGGCAATGCTTTTAATACCTTGTTAGCTGCTGGATTTGTGGGATATATGAATAAATTTCAAATTAGACCCGAGGAAGAGGCATTGACCACTATTTTCGGTAAGGAGTTTCAACAGTATTGTGCGCAGGTAAGACGCTGGTTTTGAGTTTTGCATTTAATTTTAAATATTATCTTATTAGCTTATATATAAAAATATTAGTATATTTACTTATAAATTATATATATTAGCATTTTGACTTATGGAAAAGATTGCAATTATTACAGGTGATATCATTAATTCCAGAGGGTATAATTCAACGGAATGGATGGCCAAGCTCAAATCATGTTTAAAACAGTGGGGCGATACACCTTCAAGATGGGAAATATACCGAGGCGATGAAATACAGCTCCGTATCAATAAAAAGGACGCTTTGTTTGCCGCTATACAAATAAAGGCTTTGATAAAGACGATTAGAGGGCTGGATATTCGCATGGGAATTGGTGTTGGCAGCGAAACCTATATTGGTGCGGGAGTAAGTGAGTCTAACGGTACCGCATACCAACGATCGGGAAGAACTTTGGAAGCATTAAAAGAGAATAAGGTAAATCTAATGATTAGGACCGCTGATGAGACCTACAATAAAACAATGAACCTTATACTAAAACTTGCTTCCGATTTTATGGATGATTGGAGTCCTGTTTCTGCCGAAATGGTATTCCTATCATTAAGTAATCCAGATGAATCACAGCAAAACTTGGCCGAGCAATTGAATATTAAACAATCGGCAATAAGCCAGAGAAAAAAAAGAGCAAGATTGGATTTGGTACAGGAACTTTTGGCGTATTACGAACAAACCATTAATTTAATATCGGAATGATGCTATTCACTAAACTTTTCTTGGCCCATATTATTGGGGATTTCTTATTGCAATCCAACCGCTGGGTAATCCATAAAGAAACGAACAAGATAGCATCCAAATATTTGTACTTACACACCTTGGTGCATTTTGTTGTAACCATGGTTCTCTTGTGGGATTGGGAGTATTGGAAACTAGCTCTTATCATCGCTATTTCACACTACTTTATAGACCTAGGGAAACTATATTCGAATTCTTTATTCAAAAATAGGGCAATACCCTTTTTCATAGATCAACTGCTGCACATTATTGTTTTATTTACTTGCGCATATTATGGAAATGTCCTGGGACAAACGATGTCTATTATTGATTCAATTGATTGGGCCTTGGTCACTTCAGTTGTCTTTTTAAGTTTTCCATCGGCGATAATAATGATGAAATTATTGGAAGGGATGTCCGCCAAGATAGAATTGGATCATAAGTCATTACCCAACGCAGGTAAGTATATAGGGATTTTAGAGCGCTTATTTGTATTGATATTTATAATTTTAGGCAGATGGGAAGCCATTGGCCTGCTGATTACTGCCAAATCGGTTTTTCGTTTTAATGATCTAAAAGAAAGCAATAATAGAAAACTAACGGAGTATATATTGATAGGGACTTTACTTAGTTTCGGAATAGCCATTGTCACCGGAATCATATATATACAATTGCCTTGAAATAAAACAGAACTAAAATGAAAAAAGTACTTATTCCACTGCTCTTTGCATTGATGATTATCTCTTGTGGGGAAGAAAAGAAAGAGAAAAAGAATTCCACGGCTGTTGTTGAGATAGCAAAGCGTTGGTCAAAGGAAAAGGCTTGGGAATGGTTTGAAAAACAACCCTGGTTGGTTGGGGCAAATTTTAACCCAAGTACATCGATTAATCAATTGGAATTTTGGCAGGAAGACACTTTTGACCCTGAAACCATAGATAGGGAGTTAGGGTGGTCTGCGGATTTGGGTATGAACTTGCATAGGGTGTATCTTCATAATTTACTTTGGCAGCAAGATTCAATTGGATTTTTGAATCGATTGGATCAATATCTTTCTTTGGCCGATAAGCATGGAATAAAAACAATGTTCGTTTTATTGGATGATGTTTGGCACCCAATCCCAAAATTGGGAAAACAACCAGAACCCGTTCCACATGTGCATAATTCCGGCTGGGTACAAGCGCCAGGAGCTGAAATATTGGGAGACCTATCAAGACACGATGAACTTGAAGGTTATATTAAAGGTGTTACCAGTCATTTTGCAAACGATGATCGTGTGCTTATTTGGGATGTGTATAACGAACCTGATAATGTGGCTCATCAGCCAGGACGAAGGGAGTTAGAAGTGAAGGATAAGCAGAAATACTCACTGCTATTATTGAAAAAAGTCATCAAATGGTCACGAGAGGTAAACCCATCCCAGCCCTTGACATCAGGTATTTGGCGAGGAAATATTGACGATTGGGGAACTTTGGATAGTTTACCTCCTGTTGATAAATTCATGATCGAGAATTCTGATGTGGTATCTTTCCATGCCTATGATGGTAATATGGAAGATGTGCGAAGAAAAATAGAATTGCTTAAGAACTATGAGCGCCCCCTTTTTTGCACAGAATACGTGGCTAGGGGAGGAGGGAATACTTTTGAAACCGTAATGCCTATTCTTAAGCAAGACAAAATCGCAGCTATTAACTGGGGCTTTGTTGCCGGCAAAAGCAATACTATGTATCCATGGATTAGTTGGGATTCCACATTTACGGGAGAACCCAAAATCTGGCATCACGATATCCTTAGACAAGACGGAACCCCTTATTCTAAAGTTGAAGTTGAATTCATTAAAGAATTAACCGGTAAATCTCAATAACTCAACCCATGTCCGAAGGGATATAATGGATCCTTGGAATCATAAGGTACATCTTCCTTTTGGTTTTTGACGGCTTCCCATGATGAGGGCAGCTCAAAAGGGAGTTTCCCCTCTGGTTTGGCTTCACCAAAAAGAACTTTGACCAAAACTTCATCACTGGTGCCAAATTCTGCGAAAAGTGCGCTACTTGTTTCAGCTATTTCAGTCAGGATTGCCGGTCGTTCCAAATTTGCAACCACGATGGATGGTTTCTGTGATGTTAAATCCAAAATTTCTTTTTTCTCCTCATCGGAATAGTACAAACGACCTTGATGGAAAAAGCTTTCTAGAAAATATTCGTTTCGTTCATCAAATGGAGTGCCTATTCTTTTTATGATGACATCGGCATCTTTAGGGCTCTTTACCACCGTTCCCTTGCGGGCAAAATCCTCCGGAGTCAACATGCCTTCTACATAAACCTTCGTGCCTTCCTTCAAAGGTAATATGCCATCATTCTTCAGTAATACCATTGATTTGGCCTGTGCTATCTTGCCTTTATCCCGAAAGGATTTTTGTCCAGTTATTTCAGTGGCTTTTTGCTCATCTACATAAGGATTGTCAAATAGACCCAAACGAAACTTGTCTTTCATTATTCGTTTCACTGAAATATCCAGTCTACCTTCGTCAATCAAGCCCTCGTTAACTAATTCCACAATCAATTCAGGATTACTTTCACCGCCAAATTGGTCACAACCTGCATCGAGCACTTTTTTAATTCGAAGTTTGGGAGTAAGATGTTCTACACCCCAAGCGCGACCCTCTCCCATTCTGGATTTCGAAATAATATTCCAATCCGTACATACAACACCTTGAAAATTCA
>JAAETN010000170.1 GCA_024228355.1 Maribacter sp.
AAGAGAGGAGTTAATGTTGAAGCCAGGTCAGCTTTCCGTCGGAATGATAGGTTTGTTGAATCCATGGAAAGGTCACAAGGTATTCATTCGGGCAGCACAGAAGGTTTTAACTCAATTTCCAGACTGTAAGTTTTTTATTGTAGGAGCCCCTGCGGAAATAATAACATATGATGCTGAACTTAAATCCATGGTTAGTGAAATGAAACTGGAGAAAAGCATTGTTTTTACTGGTCATAGGAATGATGCTATTCAGGTTATGAATGCCATGGATATCATTGTGCAAGCGTCTATAGAGCCAGACCCATATCCCAATGTTGTAATTGAAGCAATGGCAGTTGGAAAGCCTATTATTGCTACCAATATCGGCGGACCTCCTGAAATGATAGATAATAATAAAACCGGCATTCTGGTTCCGCCTAATGATCCGTCTATTCTAACAGAAAAAATCTGTGAACTTTTAAATAATAAGGAATTTCGGCATTCAATGGGGGAAGAAGCCAGGAATGTTGCTTTTGAAAGAAACTCAATTGAAGCTCATGTACGTCAAATCGAGAATGTATACGAGAGGATTATCAATAGATAAGGAAAGTTAGTCCTTAAAGCGCTTAAATGGCTAAGTATGGTGTTTTTGTCTGTTATTAGTATGGAAGGGATATTGTTGAGTTAAGGGCTTATAATAAATTGGCGTGTTTCATCAAATTGTAGGGGCACGTAACAACGTGCCCCTACAACGGAACAATTTGCACACTCTAAAATGGAATGTAGTTACATCTAATGTTAGTAATGAAATGAATGTTCTCCAAACAATTCGATAGGCAGAACAATTTTCATTATACCATAATTTAATGACATTGCGTCCAGTAGGAATATCCAAAGATGAAAATGTCGAGCAACGAGTATTCTTGCAAGAACAAAGGTTGGGAATGGCGAACAATTAATTCAGCAAAAAAGACAATTCTGTTTTCAATCATTGCTATTTTGCTTTTTACAGCCAATAGTGTAACAAATGCCTCTCTATGTAATCAGAATATAGAACC
>JAAETN010000171.1 GCA_024228355.1 Maribacter sp.
GATAGTGACTACATCGAATGGCATTGAGATTGTTTTGTTTCATCACCGTAAGGTCTTTCATGGTAAGTTCCTCCGTCACCACATGACCGGTTTGGTCATCGTGATCATGTAGGTTTGCCCCTTTAAGTAATACCGCCTTACCATTAACCAAGAATTGATTGTTCTTTATTTCAACCTTTCTAAAACCCACCTTAACACTTGTGGCTTCTGAGATTGTCGCATCGTCATTTTTAAGGCTAATCAATAGTGTATATAAATTGGGCGATTCTGCGTTCCAGGTTTTTACGCCAGGAATTTTCTTTTCGAATGTCAATTGCGAAATTCCCGCTGAGCTTTCCAATTTCCTTGAATCCATATAGATTTCATTATCTCGATCCAACAATTTTACTTCTGCAATAGTGGGACTCTTTTCCGAAACACTATTCACCTCTAATTGAAGTTTGAACAATCCATCTTTATAATCATTCTCCAAATCTGCTATTACGGTAAAATCGTTAATTGTAGTACTATTTGTAGCATATACGTATACATCCCGGTCAATACCACTTAATCTCCAAAAATCCTGATCCTCCAAATAACTTGCGTCTGACCAGCGTAGCACTTGGACTGCTAGGGTATTTTTGCCTTGTTTAATATATTTGGAAATTGCATATTCCGCGGGCGTTTTACTGCCCTCATTATACCCCACCATTTCACCGTTTATCCAAATATACATGGCACCACTTACGCCCTCAAAATGCAGATACACCTCTTTGCCATTCCAAGTGTCAGGAATATCAAACTCACGCTTATAACTCCCAACTGGATTATCCTCATGGGGGATATAAGGTGGATTAGGTGGGAACATATAGGTGACATTGGTATAAAATGGAATCCCATGACCTTTAATTTCCCAATTGGATGGCACCTCCAATTTATCCCAACCTGATAAGTCAAAATCATTTTTGTAAAAATCCGAGGGTCTTTGCATCGGATTTTCCGCATAATAGAAATCCCATTTACCATTCAATGTTTGGTATAGTGGTGAATTCTCCCAACTAGAATTTTTTATGGCATCTTCCACACTTTCATATCTATAAAATGAAGCTGTGGGTTCCTCCCTGTTAATTTGGAATATTTCTGGGTTCTCCCATTCTGGATTTTCCCATTTTTCGGCGGTATAGATTGGTTTTTCAATTTCCTTTTCACAAGAGATGATTAAAATGGAAAAAGTTAATAAAATAAAGGATTTATACATGGTAAACAGCGGTTTTATGAACTGTCAAAGATAGTATAAAAGCTAATCAAAGTGAACGATTTCGACCATGAAAAAAGCCCTGACGGAACCGTCAGGGCCTAAATATCATGAATGAGAGCAATTTACATTGCCCCCCACTCCTTTAATGAGTCTTTGTTCATTTTTACATAGTCGGCATTACCGGCTTCCTGAGCAGCTGCCAATGACTTTTTAGCAGTTGCTATAGCAGCCTTTTTATCACCTGCCTTAGCTTGGATCAACGACTGTTGTCTTAATTGCCAGAAAGCTGGCTTCTCATTCATAGACATTGCCTTATCCATCCATTCCTTGGCTTTGTTGATATCCTTTCCTGCAGAAGCATAATATACAGCAGCAGCGTAGTAATCACCAGCTCCAGGTCCGCTAAGCACTCTATCAATATTCTTAGTTACAACCTCATCGGTTGACACTTCAATTTTTACACCAACATAGGTTTTCTCCCACATCATACCTAGAACAGCACTGTCGTCTTTCAAATCATCCATGGTAATGGTGAACGTCTCAATATTTTCAGAAATATTATACACCTCTGCAGTAGCTTTAGCCGCCACTTTGCTGTCATCCCATTCCCTTGGTGTTCCTCCACCATCAGCTTCGGTATAGAAATATACTTCCCATGATTGGACGTTTGGTTTTGTGAAAATAGCATATGAACCGGCCTTTAATTCCTGGCCAGCTATGGTCACATCCTCACTAAAAGTAATTTTGGTTCTGGCATTGGCACCTGTTCTCCATACTTTGTCATAAGGAACTAAATCCCCAAAAATAGTTCTACCACGCATTGAGGGTCTAGAATACGCTACGGTAACGTCAGTCAATCCCACAGTTTGCTTCAATTTTGAGGCTGGGCTGGGTGCAGGCGTTTTTATTTGGGCTTCCATGGAAAAGGAAACCAAAGCCACACATACTAATAATAGAAATTTTTTCATTTGTCTTGTTTATTTATAGTTTTCACAAAGCTAGAGATAAACCCTTGTTGCTTTTGTTAATGATTTCTTAAATATAAAAGAATCAAAAAAATCAATTACTAATAAATGGACTTGAAATTATCTTGTCACCTAGATAGAAGGTGAGATAGTAGACCCCAGATTTTAAGAAAATTAAATCCACAACATTGTTCTCTATTTCAGAACCAATCTTAAAATGAACCATTTTGCCGGAAGTATCAAATACTGCTTGGGCTAATATACTTTTCTCTGTTGTAAGCTCATATTCAAGAATATTTGAGCCATAGCTTTTATAAAGCATTAAGCTATCTTCCAAATTTTCTGGATTAGTAACAATTTCTTCATTGGGAGTTCCATCATTTTCTTCAACATTATTATCTAATTGAAGGCTATACAATAAAGGGTTCAAAGTTATTGTCGGGATTTCTCTTTGAAAAAATTCAGAAGAAATAAAATATCGATTCTCCGAAACATAGGTAATACCCTCAGTTTGCGCGAATCCGATGTCAAAGGATAAGTTATCCAAAGTACCACCAAAAATAGAATTGGCCGTAACACCTGTTATTTTAGTGGCAAACGGTACCAATATGTTTGAATGTCCAAGAATTAGCAATTCATTGGATAATGGATTGTATGTTGCACTTGTTACAAGACCGTTGATTTGGTAGGCATC
>JAAETN010000172.1 GCA_024228355.1 Maribacter sp.
ATCCAAAGCAGGTATGGGAAGAATATTCATAAAGGCAAGAATAATGGATATAAACGCTGTTGTTCTCCAAAAAATCCGCCAGTTCCAAGTATCAGGGAACAGACCGCCAATCGCACCAAAACCACCTACTTCTTTATAAGCACCAGTATCCGGGTTAAATATTTTCTTCATCCCCTTAATGTAATCGTTAAGGGTTTTGACACCTTTGTCAATTCCGGCAGGAATTGACTCCATAAAAGAATATTTTTTGGTCTCAATATCAAAATATCCTCTTTCGGCAATCTCTTTCATCGTTAAAGCACCTAAGGTTACACCCAAAACTCCATCGTCGCTTACTTTTGCTCTTAACGTTTCAATATTCCCTGCCTGTCTTTTAACCGTGACAATAATTTCCTTTCCCTTGTTTTCTTCCAATAAAGGTTTAACCTCATCTAGATAGATTACTCCTACATCATTGATCTTAACAACCTCATCGAATTCTTGAAAATCGACCCCTTTATTTATTGAACCCTTTGACACTTCTTTTATAATAAATGGAACCCTAAAGTTCAAAAAACGGACCTTTTCCTTATCCTCCGATAGGGTTGAAATGAAATCAACAGGTATTTCCTGATCAAAGGTCCTACCATCACGAACGATGGTCATGGTCTCCCCGTAAACGATCTCTGGTAAAGTGTTTCTAAACTTTTCTATTTTAGTACCATCAACAGCCGAAATTTTATCGCCAGTTTGCACCCCCAATTTATCGCCTAAGGTCTTTTCTGTTACCCAAAACCCATCTTTTAAACTATCTGCGGGCACATATTCATCCCCATAGGCAAAAGTGAGCCCAACATAGATTATAACAGCTAAAATAAAGTTGACCGTTACACCTCCCAACATAATTATCAAACGCTGCCATGCGGGCTTAGATCGAAATTCCCATTCTTTGGGCTCTTCTTTTAAGGCCTCCGTATCCATACTCTCATCAATCATTCCGGCTATTTTTACATAACCTCCCAAAGGCAACCAACCAATACCATAAACGGTCTCCCCAATTTTCTTTTTGAAAAGTGAAAACTTGATATCAAAGAAGAGATAGAACTTTTCTACCCTGGTCTTGAATATCTTTGCTGGAATAAAATGCCCCAATTCATGAAGTACGATCAAAAATGACAGGCTCAAAAAGAATTGTATGATTTGTATAAGTATAGGACTCATTTATATTTTCTAAAATTTAATGAATTCCTCTTAGGTCCTTCTTCTGCCTACAATTTTTAGCTTTTGGGGTCTAGTGAAGGCTTTTTTGCGCAGCATAGCTAAAGCTACGGTGCAAAGAAAAGACAAAATAAGGCCTAAAAGCTAAAAATCTCGGTTCCAAACAAGAATCCAAGAGGAATTCAGCGCACAAAAGTACACTTTTACAGGGTCTTACAAAAAGAAACTGCCATAGCTACATTCTTTTTATGAATTTTTTAGGAGCTAGGCCTTAGATATTTTTTGAAAGCTGAAAAAGACTAACGTACCTTTGCAAAAAAGTTTATGCGTTCTTTTTTTAGCAAATACAAACTATTCGCTATCGTATTTTCGATACTATCGGTCATAATCATGTTTTTGTTCTACAATGCGCTTCAACCAAAACAAACACTGGCCATTTACCAACCGTCAATGGTCAATACCGAGCTTGTTGACAGCACCTTACAGCATAAAAAAAAATACCACACCATTGCCGATTTTTCGTTGACCAACCAAAATGGCAAGACCATATCCCAGGATAATTATAAGGACAAGATCTATATTGCCGATTTTTTCTTCACAACTTGCCTCACTATCTGTCCAATTATGACCAAGAATATGGCGGAAATTCAAGAACAAATCATAGATGATACCAATGTACTATTACTTTCCCATTCCGTGACCCCCGTTATTGACTCGGTGGAGCAACTTAAAAAATATGCACTGGAAAAAGGTGTGGTCGATGCCAAATGGAATTTGGTTACTGGCGATAAAAAGCAAATATACGAACTTGCCCGAAAGTCGTATCTGGCCGTTAAGACCGACGGTGACGGAGGGCCTTTTGATATGATCCATACGGAGAATTTTATACTTGTCGACAAAGAAAGAAGAATACGTGGTTTTTATGATGGAACCAAAACAGAGGAAATTGAGAAATTAATGGCTGAACTAGAAATTCTCAAAGCATCCTATAAAGAATGAAATTACAATTCACGCAGCCCAAATTCCAATTTCAAGCTTAATAGTCAAACTAAGTCTAGCTTAAAAAGAGGTAGATAAATCATAGTCATTACATTTTTGGAATTTGACCTTTCTTTTTTGGGTTTTATAGGATATTTTATCCTATTTTTGCCCTTACTTATAATCAATCTAAATAAAAGTTGATGGTGACGGTAGCAGACCTCAAACGAGGGGAACGAGGAATTATAAAGGAGTTCGCTGAAGATATTCTGCCCATAAAATTACTTGAATTGGGTTGCTTACCCGGTAATGAAGTTGAATTGGTACAACATGCCCCATTTAAAGACCCTCTCTATATCAATGTTAATGGATCGCATATTGCCATCAGACGCTCGGTTGCTCTTCAGATTGAGTTGGATATCATTGCAGATACCATAGGAGCATGAGCAAGCAAATCAATGTTGCGCTCATCGGAAATCCGAATACCGGCAAAACCTCGGTTTTCAATCAATTAACAGGACTCAAACAAAAAGTAGGGAATTACCCAGGAATTACTGTTGAAAAAAAGGAAGGTATTTGTAAGCTACCAAGAGGTGTTAAGGCACATATTTTGGATCTGCCCGGAACCTACAGCCTAAATACGACATCTCTTGATGAAAGTGTTGCCGTAGAACTTCTATTGAACAAAAATGATAAAGATCACCCCGATGTGGCCATAGTTATTTCAGATGTTGAAAATCTGAAACGTAATCTTTTGTTGTTCACCCAGATTAAAGATCTAAAAATACCGACCATTCTTGTCATCAATATGGCTGATAGGATGAATCGAAGGGGTATTAGCTTGGATATTCAACAACTTGAGAACAAACTTGACACCAAAATAGCACTTGTCAGTACGCGTCAACAAACAGGCATTGATAAATTGAAGCAACTGATTGCCAATTACAAGAAATTACCAGTTTCTCCCAATGTAGATACCACGGTTATTGCCCCGGATTATTTTAACCGTTTAAGGGAGGCGTTTCCCAATGAAGATCTTTATAAACTTTGGCTGGTTATCACCCAGGATGTTAATTTTATGCCTATCGAGAAAACCTTGATCAAAGATTCAACTTCATTTGCCACTAAATCTAAGTCCGAGCTTAAACGATTACAACAAAAAGAGACGATAAAAAGATATCAATTCATCAATTCAGTATTAAAGGATTCATATAGGGTAGATGCGAATGCAGCAAAAGGTATTAAAGCCACACTTGATAAAATTTTAACCCATAAGATCTTTGGCTATTTAATCTTCTTTGTAATCCTACTCACTATTTTCCAAGCCATTTATGATTGGAGTAGTTATCCGATGGATTTTATAGATGAGTCCTTTGCCTCGGCAAGTGAATGGGTTAAGAACACCTTACCGGTCGGAACCTTAACCAATTTAATAGCCGAAGGTATTCTTTCGGGGATAGGGGGTATTGTAATCTTTATACCGCAGATTGCATTCTTGTTTTTGTTCATTTCCTTACTGGAAGAATCTGGGTATATGAGCAGGGTTGTTTTTTTGATGGATCGTATTATGCGGCCCTTTGGCTTAAGCGGTAAAAGCGTAGTTCCATTGATCTCTGGAACGGCATGTGCCATACCGGCCGTTATGGCTACGCGAAACATCGAGAATTGGAAAGAACGCCTTATCACCATATTGGTTACACCATTCACCACTTGTTCTGCAAGATTACCGGTATACCTCATCATTATTGCATTGGTAATTCCTGAAGGTCGTTTTTTGGGATTAGGGTATCAAGCATTGACACTGATGCTTTTGTATTTAATAGGGTTTGGGGCAGCAATAATCTCGGCCATGGTTTTAAATAAAGTATTAAAAATTAAAAGTCATACTTTTTTTGTGGTCGAAATGCCCAGTTATAAACTCCCTTTACTTAAAAATGTCGTGTACACAGTTTGGGAAAAAACCAAAAGTTTTGTCTTTGGTGCAGGTAAGATCATATTGGCCATATCGATCATATTATGGTTTTTAGGATCAAACGGTATAACTGACAATTATGAGAACGCAGAGTCAATTGTCGAAAATCGTATAAATACCGAAGGATTTACTATGTACAACCAAAAAAGTTTGGAAAATGATCTCGTTGCTTATCAAAACGCTTTGAATGATAGTATTGCTAAAGGCGTTTACCCAATTAATACTATACAGGAAACTGATTCAATAAGCCGCTTTAAGATTGTATTGATGGAAAAAGCCAAAAATCAAGAAATTGCCAGTTACAAACTAGAAAATTCATATATCGGGAATATGGGCAAGGCCATTGAGCCTATGGTGAAACCCTTGGGATATGACTGGAAGATTGGTATTGCGCTAATTACTTCATTCGCGGCCCGTGAAGTATTTGTAAGTACATTGGCGACAATTTACAGCGTAGGAAGTGACGAGGAAGATACCATAAAACACCGTATGGCGGCAGAAGTGAATACAGACTCAAAAAAACCCTTGTTCAACTTGGCATCGGGCATATCCCTTTTACTTTTTTATGCTTTCGCCATGCAGTGCATGAGTACTTTGGCCATTGTTAAGAAAGAGACCAATTCATGGAAGTGGCCTACGGCCCAGCTGGTTTTTATGAGTCTTTTTGCTTATATTGTTGCATTGATTGCCTTTCAAATCCTAGATTAATATGGCACAATTTCAAGAAGTATTGGTTTATATCATCTTATTGATTGCCGTTGGCTATATCATTAAGAAATTCTTTTTGCCAAGTTCTCTCTTCACGTCTAAAAAAAAACATAGAAATGTTTGCGGGAAAGATGATTGCGGGTGCCATTGATTTTTCACTACTTATATCTCTCCGAACAAACGCGGTAGACAGTAACAAAATACAAATATAATCGTCTTCCTATTTTAAGCCAATGCTCTTAAAAAAAAGATAAATCTGTCATAAAGAAAGTAAAAACATGACGGATAGAATTTTCACTATGCTTTAGTTTGTAGACAACTAATCTTTAATCGATTATGAACAAAATTATTTTGTGGCTTATCGGCATATTGATTTCTGGATTTATCACCACAGTACATAGCCAATCCTTGAGCTCTCGGATTTTGGATTCTGTAACCCAAAAACCAATTCCATATGTAACAATTCAGCTTAACAAAAAGGGGGTCATAACCAATGAAGAAGGTCGTTTTAATTTTTTGGTTAATCATAACATATCAGAAAACGATTCACTTTTTATCTCTTGTATAGGTTATGCGTCAATTGGTAAACCACTGAAGGAATTTACAGAAAATGTAATCTACTTAAGTCCAAAGGCAATTGAGCTGAATCCCGTAATTGTAACGAACAAGAATTATTCCGCCGAAGATATCATCGATTTGGTAAAGGATAACCTAGATAGGAATTATAACAAGAATCTAAGCAAAAGAAGAATGTTTTTAAGGGACTCCTATTTTCAGGACTTTAGTAAAACAGATTACGCTTTTTTGAAATCCACAATTAAGGAATTGAACAAAAAATTCTTGGATAGCGTATTGCAAACCTTACCAAAAAAATCTAGTTACTATACAGAAATTCTGTGTGACCTCTATGTGAATAATGAAGAAGACGGTCAGAAAATGGATCTTATCAAAGCCTCTGAGCTATATGATAAAAGCAAGGAACTCGATTATACAAAGCTTGAAGAAAAATTCAATAAAATCATAAAGTCGAATATTAAACGGGATTCATATTTCAAGATAAAATCAGGTTTGTTCGGAACTAAAATTGATGGTGAGGATTTTGATGAAATCTTTGAATCCGAAGTGGATGGAAGGGATGTTGTGGCCTTAAAAAAAGAGTTGGAGGAAAAGAAAAAGAAGGAAGAAGAACGAAAAAACAATTTTGCTAAATATAGAAAACGTTCAATTGCCGGAATGATGGAGGGATTGTTCTTTATGGAGGGCACCCACCTTAACTTTATCAATAAATCTAGAAAATATAACTTTAGCATAACTGACTTTACATATATAGGTGAAGACGCTGTTTATATCCTTGATTTTGAACCTAAAGGCTCCGCTGATTACAAAGGCAGACTCTATATTAACTCTGATGATTTTGCTGTTATTCGATTGGACTATGAAAACGTAAAATCGTTAAAGAAATTCAACCTACTTGGAGTATCCATGAACCAATTTCTGGGTAAGGGAAAAATGATCTTTAATAAGTCTAACGATGAAAAATATGAACTTCGCTACCTTGAACAGGAAGATGGTACAAAAGTAGGAATAAGAAGACCTTTAAAGATCATTGAAAAAAACAAGCATGTCAAAGGAAGAAATAAACAGAATGAACTTTCGGTTAAGTTGGATATGGCCACGGTTGGGGTGAATAAACATGAAATCATTGTATTTGACAGTGAACCTTTAACAAAATCGGCTTATGAGGCTTTTACTGAAAATAATACTATTTTACCCGTATATATGCCCAGTTATGACCCAGAATTTTGGAAAGAATATACGATTATAGAACCTAATCAGGCTATAAGGGAATTCACTTCTGAGGAAGGGATTGCGAAATAGACACTTAAATAAAATTGTGAATAAAGGAGTAAAGTAAGAGGCCCCAACCTACTACTAATAGTAACCCACCCAAGGGTGTTATGGGTCCCAAAAATTTCATGCTCCTACCTTTTGATTTTCCGATAACAAGGACATAAATACTAAATGAAAATAATAGTGTACCGAAGATAAAACAGTAGACCATGTATTTTTCAAGTGAAGTATCAAGGTTTAAATTGAAGCTTAGGACCAATAAAAGTATAGCATGGTACATTTGATACTTGACCCCGGTTTCAAAACTTTTTAATTGATCAGTATCCAAGGACTTTTTCAAGGCATGAGCGCCAAAAGCCCCAAAAGCAATCGCTAATAAACCAAACAAGGCCCCAAGAACTTGACTAATAAGTACCATAATCATTTTTAGGCAATATATAAATTATCCTAAGATAACATATTGATTTATAACTAAATCATTTGAAACAATTCACGAATTCACTACCTTAGATAAAGATTTATTACTTATGAAAAATATAGCACAATTCTTACTGATTTTCTTATCAATATTATTGACAATTAATTGTAGTTCAACCAAGAATACCTCTGCCACAGCAAAAGACCTTGACAAAGAATTGACCGAAAAGAACAAAGGCAATATCTCACTTTTGGATCGAATCAGGAAGAAGCCAGGTATTATAATAAGAAGTGGTGTCCCTGTAATAAACAAAGCCTCTAATTCGTTTTCTGCGGGTAATACTGAACCTCTTTATGTATTGAATTCCTATACTGTTGGCAGTTCATTTAGATCAGTAAATCAAATGGTTGATAGCTTTAATGTAAAGGACATAAAGGTGCTAACAGGACCCGATGCTTCTGAATATGGTTCTAGGGGTTCCAATGGTGTCATATTAATCACCACATACAAATAAAGTTCCTTTTCAGTTCTTCAATCAAAACGATAAAGCAGTTGCCACAGAAGTCTCATTTCGTTTTGCCAAATAAATTGGCGAAGTGGTGAATAGAATTTTAACCTGGTTATCCCAATCACGTGCAATGTCAAAATAACTGACATTGGTTTCAGCCATGATTTCCTTGCAGTCATTACATGTATGCTTATAATCCAAAAAATGATGTGCAAATTCATGAAATGCAACTACTTTAAGAATCTCGTTATCCAACAAAGCTGCCCAATTTATGAAGATATTATCTATGTCTCCGACCTCATCTCTTGAGACCATGCCCAATACCGTATTATTTTCCTCAAGTGGTAAATGATTTACAATATCAATGTTTTTTAGTTGGAATAATTTTGAATGATAGTCAATATCATACTTTTTACACTGTTCAAAAAACTCGGTCAAGATAGGTTGAAGTCGACCATCAATATCAACCCTATTCTGCGCCTGCAAATATGAACTTATGCAAATCAAGCCTAGTAGAAATAATACTATGCGCTTTTTCATAGGGATAGAAGACTAAATTTTTTAAGCTTGGTTTGATGAAAACGCATTGTTTTAATATGGTTGATGCATTACATCTTTGTTTTTAACGTATTTAATGCGTTATTATTTCTAATTCGTTGTTCTTTAACACAATATGATAATCTATTCTTAATTCTATCCAAAAGAAAACCCGATAGTAAGACACTCTCGGGTTTTTTAATTTCTCGTTTTTGTTTTTATTGAGGTGACACTATTTTACTCTCCAGAAGATTGAATAATTCCAACGTTTTTAAACTATCCGTGTAATTTATGTATAGTATTGAAGAATCATTATAGACCACTTTTATTTTTTGATTGGATAGGTTATCAACGTAGACATGTACTTTTTTGGTAGTTAGAGAATCTTTGAATTCCCTAAAAAGACCTTTTTCTTTTTCAAGGGCCGAAAAACCATTTAACCTTTCCATAGGTGGGATCTTACCAACCATAACAATACTGTCCAGTTCTGAATACCTCAATTTCTTAAAGTAAAAACCCGATAGTATTTTGACTTGATCTGGCTCAACCTTGGTCCAATTCTTATAATGGGCAGCAAAGGCCAAAAAAGAAACAATTACAGTAAGTACTATAACCACATTCCAAAATCGATGTCTTTTTTTCACAATACTATTCGTTTTCCGTATCCTTATACTTATCAAACCAGGCCAAAGTATGTGCTATTTTGGCAATTAAATTACTTGGTCTATTTGCTATTCCATGGCTTGCACCAGGTATTTCAACATAAACGGTTTCCTTTTTTCTCAACTTGAGGGCGTGATACAATTGCTTTGCTTCACTTGGCGGTGTCCTTAAATCGTTCATCCCTACCATTACCATAGTGGGGGTTTCTATATTACCAACGAGCGAAAGTGGTGAAAATTTCCAATAACCTTCAAAATTCTCCCAAGGTTGACCAGGATAACGTGAGTTTGCGTAGCCAAAATAATTATCGGCCACGAGGGTTTTACTAATCCAATTCATCACAGGCTTGGCAACAACCGCAGCCTCAAATCTATTGTTTTTGCCTATTATCCATGCGGTCATTATTCCGCCTGCACTACCACCGGTAACGAATAATTGATCTTCGTGCGCTATTCCCTTATCTATACAATGATCAACGCCATCCATGACATCATAATAATCATCACCTGGGTAATTATTAAAAAGTAAATTTCCAAATTCTTCACCATAACCGGTACTTCCTCTAGCATTGGGGTAAAAAACAATATAACCCGCAGCGGCGTATAATTGCATTTCTACGGAAAATCGATCTCCATAATTTAATATTGGTCCTCCATGGTTTTCAATCATGAATGGGTATTTTTCAGTAGTGTCATAGTCCGGTGGATAAACCACCCAACCCTGAATATCTCTTTGATCAACAGATGATTTATACCAAACTTCCTCGACATTGCTTAATTTCCTATAATCCAACAGTCCTTTATTCAGATTGGTAATCTTGACAGTTGATTTGCTTTTGGGTCTTAAAATAGCCAAATCCGCGGGATGTTCAGGCCTAGATTTCGTCATCGCAATGGCCCCGGTTTTTGATACGCTGAACGATCCACTTGAATATGGCCTTCCTATTGTTGTACCTCCCAAATCATCGGCAAGTTTGGTTACTTTTCCATTTAAGGTAATATAACCCACCTTGCTATTGCCCTTGTCATCATAGCTAAAGTAGAGTCGGTCACTTTCGCTATTCCAAACGATATTGGAAATACTTCTATCCAATCCTTCAGAAATAACTTTTTTCCCACTCCCATCCAAATTCATAAGATGTAATCTGCGAACTTGATAGGTTTGTACTTTATCATCATAACCAGTATAGGCAATGAACTTGCCATTGGGTGAAACCACAGGATTGCTGTCTGGCCCCTTTCTATTGGTCAACACATTTATTTCCCCACTATTGACACCCACCTTATAGATTTCGCTATTTCTAAAATCATATTCCCAATCATCTTTCCGGTTAGCCGAAAAATAAATTTCCTTTCCATCTTTTGTCCAGGAAAGTTTTCCCCTATGATGATAATCCCCAGAGGTTATTTGACGGGGCGCTCCACCATTAACAGGGATAACAAAAATATGGTTGAATCCCGGTTTTATATAACCCTTGCCATCGGCCTCGTGATACACCCTGTCGGTTATTCTGGCTTCATCTGCCCATTTAGCTCCCTTTGGTTTTTTTGGCATCTTAGCAATTACCGGAGGTTTTTTTTCTTGGTTCATACTAAATGCCAATTGATCACCTTTGGGTGACCATGTCAATGAACCAGGACTAAATGGTAGTTGGGAAATTTTTGCAATTTTGTTAGACATCACCCAAAACATATAAATCTCAGAACCCTCATCAGTGTCACTGACAAAAGTCAATTTATCCCCCGTTGGTGACCATCTTGGGCTTGATTCGCTATGCTCCCTTGATGTAAGTTTTTGATGTTGGGAACCATTTGCCTTGATTATCCATAGATTGCCTATAGCATGATCTTTCATGATATCCATTTTCATTCTGCGATATACGATCCACTCGCCATTTGGCGAAATTTGAGGATCAGACGCATATTGTAGATCATAAAGATCTAAATAGGAAAACTTCTTTTTTTGGGCGATTCCATTAGAAATAAAACAAAGAAGAAATAATACGGTAAGTATTGTCTTGGATTGCATGGCTTGGATACTAATTTAAGGCTAAACTTAAACAATAACATGCAGTATAGCAAAGCGAATACGCCTACTCTTTGATCCTAAAAAAATAGGCTGTCTTTTTTACCCCAATCCTACATCCAAGGTCATCATAATAATGAAACCCCCTATAAACCCCATAGTGGCAATATCTGTGTATTTATCCTGTTGTGTTTCCGGAATCACCTCTTCAACAACAACAAAGATCATGGCTCCAGCAGCAAAAGATAATGCATAGGGTAAAATAGGCTGAAAAGTCATCACGGCCCATGCTCCTAAAACCGCTGCAATAGGCTCTACAATAGCCGAAGCCTGACCATACATAAAACTTTTGGTTCTACTCAATCCCTGTCTGCGTAATGGCATGGCCACTGCAAAACCTTCCGGAAAATTCTGTAATCCAATTCCAAGTGCCAATGCAACTGCACCACCAATTGTGGCACCATCGAATCCGGCTGCCACTCCTCCAAATAGGACCCCAACCGCAAGACCTTCCGGAATATTGTGCATCGTAATAGCTAAGGTCAATAAAGTGGTCTTGTGCCATGGGGTTTTGATTCCCTCGCTTTCTTTAAAGTTAATATGTAAATGCGGCAAGACCTTATCAAGTCCGAAGATAAAAGCAGCTCCCAATAAGAAACCAACTGCGGCCGGAATTACCTTAACAAAACCTTCGCCTTCACTCATTTCAATACCTGGGGCCAAAAGACTCCAAAAACTGGCAGCGACCATTACACCTCCGGTAAATCCAAGCATCCCATCAAGAACAGCTCTGTTCATACCTTTGAAAAGGAAAACCAAAGCAGCGCCTGCTGCTGTAAGACCCCATGTGAAAAGCGTAGCATAGAATGCGGCCAAAATGGGATTTATTGATTCTAAATATGTTATAACCTGATCCATATTCATCTCTATTTTTTAATTATTATTTATTTTGGTATTCTAAAACTTACTCCTGCACTTAGTAAAATATCTTGTCCTTGATCAATACTTCTTCCGATGGTAGCATCAAGTTGAATATTTGATTTTAACAAATAGGTCACTCCCGTGTCAAAGAAATGATTGGAGTTTGAAATTTCCCCAATATTCCCATAAACTTCTATATAAGCCCCAAACCTTTCCGAAATTGAATATCCATAAGAAGTTGAATAGATATATCCCATTTCAGATGACTCATCTCCCCATTCGGCGCCTAAATTATATGATAAATTAGATTTGTCATTTAAGGTATGGCTAAATGCAAATATAAAATTCGATCCTGTCGTCTTAGGTTTAAAGTCATCACCAGCCGTAAAAGGTAATTGTAATTGTCCTATTAATCCAATTTCCGGCCAGCAATTCTTTTCTTTTGTGATCGATACTTTCATCCCTAAAAGTAAAGGTGAAAACCCTGAAAGTCTATTATCTGATTTGATGTTGTTGATATAATTGGTTTCATCAATAAAATCCCACCCTAAACGTAATTCAAGATTATCCAACAATCCATATCGAAATAAGGTTGTGTTCAATATATTTCGATCGGTTTTTAATCCACTTTCCTCAAATGATTCGTGATATGCTCCCGTTTCAACTTGCAGGAATCCCTTGGGAACAACATTAGGGGATTCTGTTGCGTCAGGCCTGTCTGTTATCATATCCAATTGCTGATCGTTTTGCTGTTGCGCCCTCACGGTTAAGGAAGAAACAAACAAGAGGCCTGTTAAAATAAAACTTGCCAATATTATTTTCATACTTCCTTTACATATAAATTAGTCGCTATTTGCTTGGAAATATGTAAATCCCGCCCATCAATATCAATATGTAAAGAACCGTCAAACTCTTCCCTTTCCAATACTTTTATCTCATCGCCCAATGCGATTTTTTTTCTGTCCAAGAATTTTAAGAATGTTTTCGAAGAATCTTTAACACCAACGCAAATACCGGTAGTTCCTATCGATAGGTCTTTTAATAATTTTTTAATGGATGTTTTGAATTCCCCATTTTTTGAAGGAATAGGATCTCCATGAGGGTCAACCTCCGGAAAGCCAAGATGCTGGTCTAATTTATCAATGAGTTTTTCGCTCTTAATATGCTCTAATTGCTCGGCCACTTCATGTACCTCGTCCCAGGTAAACTCTAATTTATCTACCAAAAAAACCTCCCACAATCGATGCTTACGAACCAAATTAAGTGCAGTTGCTATACCTTCATCAGTAAGTGTTACGCCTTTATACCTTTTATAATTAACCAGCCCTTTGTCTGACAATTTTCGTAGCATATCAGATACTGATGAAGGTTTGGTTGCCATTCTTTTAGCAATGGCATTGGTACTCACCGCTGCTGTTTGTGTTTTCCCTAAATGATAAATGGCCTTGATATAATCTTCCTCTGAAAGTGTCACAAAAATAAAGTTTTCGTAAAAATACATTTTATAAATGAAAACAAATTTTTAGATTTGTCTTTATTTTTATTTTGTCTAAATAAAAAAATGGCACGTAGTATGAAGAGCTTACTTTTTTCTCTCACATTTTTATTCTTTTTATTTCTAAATAGTCCTACAGTCCAAGCACAAATTAAAGGAATCATTACCGATGATGGAGTTCCCATACCTTTTGCCAATGTATTTTTAGAGGGCACTAATATTGGAGTGTCGGGTAATGAAGATGGTTCTTATTTGATCAAAAACATAAAGCCTGGAAATTACAAGTTGGTTGTTTCCGTGATAGGTTATCTACCATATTCAAAGTCGATAATTCTGCGAAATGAACGGATCAAAATCCTAAATGTTGAACTTACCCCAAGCTCCGAACAATTGGAGGAAATGGTCGTTACTGGCACATTAAAAGCAGTAAGCAGGTCCGAAAGTCCAGTACCGGTCGAGGTTTATAGTCCTGCTTTTTTAAAAAAGAACCCGACGGCAAGTATTTTTGAGGCTTTACAAAATGTTAATGGTGTAAGACCGCAAATAAATTGCAATGTATGCAATACCGGAGACATTCATATAAACGGCCTGGAGGGACCTTATACCTTGGTCCTCATCGACGGAATGCCAATTGTAAGTGGGTTAGGAACAGTCTATGGATTATCTGGTATACCAAATTCTTTAATAGAACAGGTTGAAATCGTTAAAGGACCGGCATCTAGCCTTTATGGTAGTGAAGCCGTTGGCGGTTTAATAAATATCATTACCAAGAGCTCAGCTGAAGCACCTGATTTCTTTGCTGATGGATTTTTATCCGATTGGGGAGAATACAACTTGGACGTTGGCGCCAAGATTAATGTGGGTAAAAAGGCCAATATCCTTTTAGGTATCAATTATTTCAACTATAATACCCCTATTGATAATAACGGGGATAATTTCACTGATTTGACCTTGCAAAATCGGATTTCTCTCTTTCAAAAATGGAATTTCAAACGAAGTGACAATCGGATTTTTTCTTTGGCAGGGCGTTATTTTTATGAAGACAGATGGGGAGGAGAAATGCAGTGGACACCGGAATATAGAGGAGGAAATGAAATCTATGGAGAAAGTATCTATACCCGTAGATGGGAAATTCTAGGCAAATATCAGCTTCCGATCAGAGAAAAAGTATTGTTTTCATTTTCATATAACGACCATAGTCAAAACTCTGTTTATGGCGATATTCATTACTTGGCCGATCAGCGCATTGGTTTTGGCCAATTTACTTGGGACAAGACGTTCAAATCGCATGATTTTCTGCTTGGCAGCGCCCTTCGCTATAATTATTATAACGATAATACAACGGCTACAAATATTGCCGATGAAGTTATAATACCCAGCCTATTCGCCCAAGACGAAATTAAATTGGCAAAAGAGCATTCCCTACTGCTTGGTCTAAGATTCGATTACGACAAAAGGCATGGTTCAATCTATACCCCAAGGAGTGCATATAGATGGAAGATTTCCGATAATGACATTTTACGAATGAACGCAGGAACGGGATTCAGGGTAGTGAACTTGTTTACTGAGGAGCACGCATCATTAACGGGCGCCAGGGATGTCATTGTAACTGAAGAACTAAAACCGGAGCGTTCTTTTAATTTGAACATCAACTACTTGAAAAAAATCTATGGGGACAACGGCACGTTCATTGGCCTGGATGCTTCGATCTTCTATACCCATTTCAACAATATAATATTACCGGATTATGACACCAATCCCAACCAGATTATTTATGACAATTTAGACGGAAAATCTATCTCGCAAGGAATCAGTGCAAATATTGACGCCGTCTTTCCAAGTGGATTGAAATTTTTGCTCGGTGCAACCTTACAGGATGTTAGTTCCACCGAAGATGGGGTGAAAAAAGACCAAGTATTAACGGAAAGTTTTACAGGCACTTGGAATATTTCATACACCCATAGGCCCTGGAACTTAAGTGTTGACTATACGGGAAACCTCTACGGCCCTATGCGCTTGCCCTTATTAGGTTCATCAGATCCACGACAAGAGTATTCTTCTTCTTGGAGTATTCAGAACATCCAATTCACATTCAAAGGTCTTGAGCATTTTGAGGTTTATGGCGGAATAAAGAATCTACTGGACTGGACACCCAACCGTGGAAACCCATTCATTATTGCAAGAGCAAATGATCCTTTTGATAAGAATGTAAGCTTTGACAACAACGGTGATGTCGTTGCAACTACCGATAACCCATACGCATTGACCTTTGACCCCTCTTATGTTTATGGTCCAAACCAAGGAATACGTAGTTTTTTTGGTATACGCTATAGATTTGATAAATAATATCCAGCTAAATTGATCTAACTACTTTTGAAGCTGAACATGGCACTATTCAGAATTGGAATTTATCAAATTAGTTCATTTTCCAACATCGATTTTATTGAGGCTCAAGTTCTTCACATTCAAGAAGAGAGAGGTCATGTAAATGTCAGAGCAGAAGAAAATACATATACCTGTAATCTGGTGTTCAATAGTATTTTCGATAATGAAAAGAACAGGAAACAAAAAAGATACCCGGTCTTACAACAACATTCTTTAGGGTGGACGATTAAAACCCAGGAGCCCATTATCAAGTAAAAGGAAATTCTGGTTTTTGACCTTTTGCAATAGACATTCTTTTCAAACACACTAAAAAGGGCAATGTATCTTCGAAACACTTTTTTAAAAAAAAAGTCTTCGCAATTGATATTTAAATTCTTGGATTCGGAAACTAGTTTTTGGGCAGACCTATGAATTATTTGGGGATGTCCTAAAAAAAGAATTCATATGAGCGTTTGTTCATTGAATACTTAAACAAGAGCTATAAGGAGTTTCGAATCCTTAGGTTAGTCGGTACGATAAGCTGGGATTTTTCACCATATTTGACATGGTTTGCAGCCAGTTTAGCCATTTCAGAAAAATCGGTAGAAATCGTGGTAATTCCCCCATAAACTATCTCTTTGGCAACATTATCATCCTGCGAGAGAATACCAATGTCTTGACCAATGGTATACTCTTTCTGAACACAATCCCTTAAAACATGCCATAAAATGGTATCACTTAAAATAAAATATAGGTTTCCTTTTTCAACAGAGCCAAGTGAATAACTCATTTTTACTTCACCCTTAATTTTATAATCATACAAAAATCTCTCAAACGCGATTTGAATCGCTATTGGTGAATGATCAACTTCTTCATTAATCAATAAAATAATCTTATCGTATTTTTTGATATCCGAAAGCAATTCAATCAATGCATCGTATATAGCTTCCTCAAACTCCTGGGCGATATATGAATACGCTCGACCCAAAAATAGATACCTATCAACTATTAACAATTTTTCCGGATCAATGTCCTGAAGTAGAGGTATTACTTTCTGATCTTGTATAGGAGCAACTACATACATCCCATATTTACCCCTAATATTAGTAAGTATGGTTTCTAAAATGGTACAATTATTATGGTGAAAGAAAACATCTATTTGAAACCGTTTCCCCATTTCTTCCCTAAAGGCATTGTAAAATTCCTCTTGGTAACTTTGAAAAGCAAACAAAAGCAAGGCCAATCTTTTCTTTACATTTGTTTCTTGACTAATTAGAAAATAACCCTTTAACTTTCTTGATTCTATTAGCCCCCTGTCCTTTAGCTCTTCATACGCCTTGAAAATAGTTTTTCTGGCATAGCCAATTTCCTCGACCATATTGTTAATAGAAGGTAATTGATCCCCTATGGACAAAGCATTGTCATCAATTGCTTCAATGACTCCTTGCACCAAATGCTCATGCTTTGAAAGACTATCATTTTGTTTTTGTTTTAAAACACTATTAACAACGGGCATTGGCTTCTATCACATTACAAGTGCCCCAATATACAATTTAATGTGTTATAACCAAATCCTGCTCAGTATCATAAGCGCAAAACAATACTTCATTTTTCCATTTAATATCTAAATGTACCCACACATCAAGATTATGGGTTACCTATCAAAAGAATATATACTTTTTAAATTTTTTTGTGATATTTTTTAGATATTGTGTGAATTATATCCCGGTTTAACTTTTATAATTAACATTTTATTATATATTTGAGCCATGTAGCATAGAGTATCATAGCACTTTATAAGAATTATGGTGCCTATAAAACAAAAATAACTAACAACCTAAGAACCTAAGTTTATGGATTATCAATCAAAATTTAGTAGGAGTAACATATTGCGAAAATATGTTTTCTTAACTACGATTTTATTTTTTAGTGGATTACTGATTTCAGCAGTACAGGCGCAGGACATTCAAGTTTCTGGTACTGTATCGGCTGCATCAGACGGACTACCCCTACCTGGGGTATCAAT
>JAAETN010000173.1 GCA_024228355.1 Maribacter sp.
AATAACAGCTAATTCCTCATCTGAAGGAGGAATTTCCGGAGTTTTCCAAACGGACCATAAAATAGTTGTAACAGAAGCGATTGCACCTAAAAAGAAAGAATAATAGACCCATTTGGGAATTGCTGTAACTATTTCGGTTCCCGTACTGCATAAATCACCCTCAACAATCGGAACACTAAACCAATCCTGAAACAGAAAGAGTGAAAAATTCGCCAATGTAATTCCCGCGCCTACAAATAAACTTTGCATTTGAAAACCATAGGTAAGTTGATTATCTGGCAATTTATCACCTATAAAAGCCCTATATGGCTCCATGGCAGTGTTATTGGCCGCATCCAATATCCAGAGTAAGCCCACAGCAAACCACAATTCCGGACTAAACGGAAAAGCGAAAAGACATAGACTTGCAACTATAGCCCCAATTAGAAAAAATGGCTTTCGTCTACCCCAACGAGGAGACCATGTTTTATCTGAAATGGCCCCGATCAAAGGTTGGATCAACAAGCCCGTAACCGGTCCGGCAAGATTCAATAATGGTAATTCTTCATGGTGGGCACCTAAAAAAGAAAATATGGGATTTATTGCCGTTTGCTGCAATCCAAAACTGAATTGAATTCCAAAAAACCCAACATTCATATTCCAAATTTGCCAAAAACTTAACTCAGGTTTCCGAAATTTCATGTGATGATGGGTTTAGTTGATTGGAATATCCGTGAGACAAGATAACATATTTAATAATCCATCGCCATTATGTTACCCTTAAAAAACAAAGGAAAAACAACTAAATCGATTGCGCTATAAAAGAATCACTTTAAAAATTCAATATTCCGCTTCAAACCTGAAAACTTGGTTCTTTTGACTGCCGATTTCCGAAAGACTTTTTTAAACACCTCCTCTGTTATCTCTTCCCAGTCCTTTTTGGTCATGGCCATTAAATCAGGATGTGGATTAAAAAGCGGTTCGGAATGCGATTTTGAAAAACGGTTCCAAGGACATACATCCTGACATACATCACAGCCGAAGATCCAATCATCGAACTGTCCTTTTACGGAAGTTGGAATCTCATTTTTCAATTCAATGGTGAAATACGAAATACATTTACTGCCATCTACAACATAGGGCTCTACTATAGCCTGCGTTGGGCAAAAATCGATACATGCCGTACAAGAACCACAATGGTCTGTGACCAGAGTATCATATTCCAATTCCAAATCAACAATGAGCTCTGCTATAAAATAGAAAGAACCAACTTGGTGGGACAAGAGGTTACTATGTTTGCCAATCCACCCCAGACCACTTTTGGCCGCCCAGGCCTTATCCAAAACAGGTGCAGAATCGACCAAAGCACGGCCATTGACCTCACCGATTTCTTCAGCTATAAATTCTTGAAGTTGTCTTAATTTGGATTTGATGACATGGTGATAATCTTGTCCGTAGGCATATTTTGACAGCTTAAAGCTGTTTTTATTTTGCTCATCTTGCGGATAGTAATTGAGGAGTAAAGAAATAACCGATTTTGAACTTTCTACTAATTTTGTGGGATTCAATCGTTTATCAAAATGGTTCTCCATGTACTGCATTTCACCATGCATACTATTTTTGAGCCATTTTTCCATTCGAGGTGCTTCTTCCTCTAAAAAATCAGCCTTTGAAATACCACATGACAAAAACCCGAGGCGTTTGGCTTCGGATTTTATGAGTTCTGAATATTTCCGTTTTATTGAAATGACCCTTTTCTATTAATTTGCCACTAAGGTAATAATCTCCTATATATAGTTGGTTATATTGAAATGGGGTACAAAAAAAATCGCCCAAAATTTCTTTCAAGCGATTCTTCATGAGTAATAATAGGTACTAGTGCTTATTTCCATCCCTTCAATGTTAATTTTAGATTCCTCTTCCTATCATTCTTTGAAATTTGGAAATGATAGGTCTTTTTCACACCCTTGTCACGGTAATAGGTTACCGCATAGGCATTGCTATTGACCTTCCAGTCGGGGTATTCTTCGAAAATGGTATTTCGAACAGGAACGGGAAGTACCACATCCCCGAATTTTTCAAAAGCTGAAAGGATTTTCCCATCATTGTCATAAGTGGCAACAATGCGGCCCTTACTATTTGAAAAGAAAATTTCGTAAGCCTCATCAATGCGATTGTAAATAGGTGATTCCTTAAGATCAAAACTTGCGGCCTTTCTTTCCAATACCTTTACATTCGCAGGTGTGTTTTTATCCTGGACTGAATTAAGATATGTGAAATTGGGCGATGTAACAGTGACACCTTCCAATGCTACTTCCTGAGCCTCGTTTTTTGGCTCTTGTGAAAACGCTAGGCTGGTAAAACCTAAAAATAATAGACCAAATACAGCTTTTTTCATGACTAATAAATTTTAAGGTTAATACTAATTATTAGTACAAAGTTCTTTCAATTGATGTTGCGACACTAAACACTTATGTTCCCGTTACTTATAATTTTTTTTTGAAGTCTTCAAATTATGTAGAAAAAATCTGATATGTTGAATAAGTGAAGTCAAATCTATTCAACACTTCTATGTGGCTTCATAGGAAATCCCACGTTAGCATATAGTTCCAAGTAGCGCGAATCATTTCGTATTGGGGTCAATAAAGGTTCTTCACGCAGCCAAACCATTTCCACTTCATGCCGGTCATAGGATTTTTGAAGCCACCTAAAAGCATTTTCATAATCCTTTACCGTACAATAATAAAGTGCTATAAACCAAGCCGGACTACCGGAGTCTTCTTCTTTATATTTTTTTTGTAATTCCCCTATATATTTTGAAACACCCTCTATACTACCTTCTCTTCCCTCATGTACAGCATTAAGCCATAGCACTATAGGAGGACGATCGGAAAATTTGGTCATAATTTTTTTTAAAAGCGCTTTGGAGTTTTCGTATTCCCCCATATAGAAATACCATTTAGCTCCTTCTCTTAAATAGTTTATATTGTCATTGAACAATTTATCCTTACTTTTTAAAAGATCTTTGGCTTCCTCATTTCTATTTAGAAGATAGAGTACTTCCGCTTTAATAGCATACATAAAACCTCGTGTAGGATTAGTTTCAATTGCTCGATTAATAATCGCAAGTGCTTCCTCATATCTTCCGGTGTTTATTAGATAAGGAATGGCATAGCCGAAGCCACTTTTCTTGTTCTTTTTAAATTGTTTTTCCATATGATCAAAATCCCATTCATATGCCATCAGACCACTATTTAGAATTTGATTTACTCTAGAATCTGTACTATCTATTTGAGAAGCTTTTAGTAAAAGACCTTTCGTATTTCTCCATGCTTCCTGTTCATTATAAATACCCCAAACCGATCCGCCGATTAAATATAAATAAGCCAGATTAAAGTACGCTTCATAGAAAGTAGAATCAAGTTCAATAGCCTTTTCGTAAAGCAGTACCGCATTCTCCATATTAAGTTTAGTACGTTTGCTTGCTTGAAACTTAGCTTGCACCCAATAATTATAGGCCTCTTTGTTTTGTGTCGGGGTATTCTGTATCGCCTCAAGTTCCTTATCCTTGATTTCAACATTCATGTTTTTTGCTACATTTTCGGCAATTTCCGCCTGGACTTTAAAAATCTCATTACCATCCCATTCTTCTGAATATTCATAGGACCATGAATGTTTGTTCACCGGACCATCGATCAAATACAAGGTTATTTTCATTTGATCACCCGACAGTTGAAAACTCCCTTGTAGGACATGTTGTACACCCAATTCCTTAGCAATATCCGGAACATTCAATTCTGAAGTGTTATATTTTAATACAGATGTCAATGGAACTACTTTTGTCATTGATTTTATCATGGTAAGTCTGGCTATAACGGCATCTGTCATACCATAACCAATGTAATCGAGTTCTGGGTCACCGCTCCAGTTTTTAATGGGAAGCACTGCAATGGATTTTTCTGTAGTTTCATTTTCCAAAAGAGTGATAGGTTCATTTACAGCGGTATCACTGGTTTTTATATAAAAGGAATAGGCAATGGTTATGACCATCACCAAAACCAAGGAAATTGCTACTACCCATTTTTTGCTAAAAAAAATAGGTTCAGTTTCTATCTTATTTGGTGAATGTTCATCGGGATTTGCTTCGTTTAAAATCCGAGTATTCTTCTTTTCCGCTTTATTTAAAGGGTTCCGATATTTTACCTCACCCGGGGTATACCCATAATATTCGCGAAAACAGGTATTGAAATAGGTAGGGCTTGCAAAACCCACGCGGTAGGCAATCTCTGAGGCAGTGGCCACCTTATTCTGTAACATGACCATGGCCTCTTTAAGTCTGAATTCCCGGATAAATTGGCTGGTTGAATTATTATTAATGGCATGGATCTTCCGGTGTAATTGAGATCGACTTACACCCATTGCTTTGGCCAATTCCTTTACACCAAAATGTTCCTTTTCCAGGTTGCTCTCGAGTAGTTCGGTCAACTTATTGATAAACGCCTGATCCATTGAAAGTTCACTATGCATCGTTATGATAATTTGCAAATTTCAATTCTTGAAAAACATCTTTAAAGTATATAACTATTTTCTTCAAAATTAGTAAAGCTTAGATTACACGCAATGACGACGGTCAATACTAATCCATATTAATTTTTGTTGACCAAATCATTACTAAGACTAAATACAGGTAACTTATAGCTTCATGAAGTTCAATCCTAATTTGAAACTAGTGAATAGCAAAAAACCAAGGCACTCGGCCTCGGTTTGGATTAATGCAGTATTATTTTTGAAAATTTTCAATCAATGGTTATTGCTCCTCCATAAACCATTCAATATGGCTACAGTTGGCACAGATATAACATTGGGCACTTTTATTGGCCCATTCAATATTCATTAAAGTAGCTGCCTTGGTATTGAGCTGGGCCTTTCTAGGCATAAAAACATCGTGGTTGCAAACAGTACATGTTAACTTAGTGCCTTTTACAATTACCTGTTGCGGTTCTTTATCTTCTGAAAACAATCCCATACTGTATCTTTAAAAAAGTCCAGGTTGGTCGCCACCTTTGATTTTTCCTAAATGCTTATACGCCAATTCAGTAACTTCCCGTCCTCGTGGAGTACGCATGATAAAACCCTGTTGTATCAAAAAAGGCTCATACACTTCTTCAATTGTTTCTCCACTTTCAGAAACTGCTGTGGCCAAGGTGGTAATGCCAACAGGTCCGCCCTTGAATTTATCGATAATCGTAGTTAAGATTTTATTGTCCATTTCGTCCAAACCATGGGCATCAACATTCAATGCTTTTAGGCTATATCTTGATATTTCCATATCAATATTCCCATTACCCTTGATCTGCGCAAAATCACGGACCCTTCTTAATAAGGCATTACATATTCTTGGTGTTCCCCTACTTCGTCCAGCAATTTCAATCGCTGCATCTTGGGTTATTGCCACTTTTAGGATATCTGCACTACGTTCTACAATAGTTGATAATAATTCTGTGGAATAGTATTGTAATCTGCTTTGAATACCAAAACGTGCCCGCATAGGTGATGTCAATAAACCAGAACGGGTAGTTGCGCCTATTAAGGTAAACGGATTTAAATTGATTTGAACGGTCCTTGCATTTGGTCCGGTCTCGATCATAATATCAATTTTATAATCCTCCATCGCGGAATATAGATATTCCTCTACAATTGGGCTTAGTCTATGAATCTCATCAATAAAAAGTACATCACGCTCCTGAAGGTTGGTAAGAAGTCCTGCCAAATCCCCAGGTTTATCAAGTACGGGCCCTGAGGTGATTTTGATACCTACTCCTAATTCATTAGCAAGAATATGTGCCAATGTGGTCTTACCCAATCCCGGTGGTCCATGAAACAAAGTATGGTCTAAGGCTTCATCTCTCTGATTGGCCGCTTCTACAAAAACCTTTAGATTTTCCAGCACCTGTTCCTGTCCCGTAAAATCATCAAAGGTTATAGGTCGTAACGCCCGTTCAATATCGAGTTCGGCTTGGGAAAAATTTTCTCCGGAAGGATCCAAGTTTTCATTCATAATAGATCTACGTACTGTTATAATAGATCCCGCTCTTCAGCGGGATTAATTTAACTTACACTTTTGGGGATACACCCAGGGCATATCACAAATGGCGAGTTTCACTAACAAAGATAGTGAAAATCAAAAGTTAACAATTATAGAATCTTTGTAATATATAACGTTATTGTTGTTTTAGTTTTAACAACATGACATTTGTCATCTTTTTTGTGTTGAATAATCACATACTTTGCACAGAAATTTAAAACAAATAATTTTAACGATCATATAAAGAAAAAAAACAATGTCAGCAACATTTAATCTTAAAAAATACGGTATTGAAACCGAGAAAATTTATAGGAACAGCAGTGTTCCCGTTCTTTATGAATTAGGTCTTCGGTTAGAAAAAGGAACTGCCATCTCTGATGTGGGTGCACTTATGACCTATTCAGGTGAGAAAACAGGTCGTAGTCCTAAAGATAAAAGAATTGTTCGCCATCCGGATTCTGAAAAAAATATAGATTGGGGAAATATAAACATAGGATTGGATGAGCATACCTATATGGTCAACCATGAACGTGCTTTGGATTATCTCAACGTATGCGATCACTTGTTTGTAGTAGACGCTTATGCCGGTTGGGATCCTAAATATAGAATCAAAACAAGAATTATCTGTACAAGAGCATACCATGCATTATTTATGCAGAATATGTTGATCATGCCAACCAAAGAGGAATTGGCCAATTTTGGTGAACCTGACTACGTCGTTATGAATGCAGGTCAGTTCCCAGCCAACAGATATACTTCCGAAATGACATCTAAAACCAGTATTGATGTGAATTTGGAACGTAAGGAAATCGTGATTTTAGGTTCTGAATATGCCGGGGAAATGAAAAAGGGCCTTTTTGGTGTCATGAACTATCTTATGCCATTAGAGAATGTAATGCCAATGCACTGTTCTGCCAACGTCGGTGAGAAAGATGATGTAACTATTTTATTTGGGCTTTCTGGGACTGGTAAAACTACATTAAGTGCTGATCCAAAGCGTAGATTGATCGGTGATGATGAACATTGTTGGACAGATGAAGGCACATTCAATATTGAAGGCGGTTGTTATGCAAAAGCCATTGATCTTTCTGCAGAAAAAGAGCCAGATATATTTAATGCCATTCGCTTTGGAACTGTATTAGAAAATGTAGTTTATGATAAAGATTCCCGAAAAGTAGATTATACTGACGTATCTATCACGCAAAACACAAGAGCATCTTACCCAATTGAATTCATTGAAAATGTTCAAATTCCTTGTGTAGCGGGTCACCCTGAAAACATTATATTCCTTACTTGTGATGCATTCGGTGTACTACCTCCAGTAAGTAAACTGACTCCTGAGCAAGCTAGTTACCACTTTATTTCTGGGTATACCGCAAAGGTCGCTGGTACTGAAATGGGAGTAACTGAGCCACAAGCGACATTCAGTGCTTGTTTTGGAGCCGCCTTTATGATGTGGCACCCAAATAGATATGCTGAGTTGTTAGCCGAAAAAATCAAGACGCACAAGGCTAAAGCTTGGCTGGTGAATACAGGTTGGACAGGTACTGGTTCTCGAATGAAATTGAAGCACACAAGAGCGATGGTCGATGCCATTCATAATCATGATTTTGATAATGTTGAGTATGTACAAGATGAGGAATTTGGATTCCAGATTCCAACAACTTGCCCTAATGTTCCTTCAGAAGTATTGATTCCAAGAAACACTTGGGAAGACAAAGCAAAATATGAAGAAACAAAATTGAAACTCGTTAATCTTTTCAATGAAAACTTCAAAAAGTTTGCAGCTAATGTAAATCCTGAGATTGTAGAAGCAGGCCCTAAAGCCAGCGCTTTACAATCCTAACCAATACCTTGATTAGAATTAATCCCCATTGCGAGTTCGCAGTGGGGATTTTTTATTGGAACAATTTCTGCTAGAATATTAGCAGCCAGTTACAATTTTTCTTTATGTAATTGCGAAGTATCCAAAAAATCATGTATAACAATCTTTGCATTACCGAAAAGATGTGTTCTTGAGGTACCCCTTGAAGATAACTCAATACTCTCAAGCGCATTGAGTTTTGCATTGGACGATTCTTCCAAATTCGCAATTATCTCAGTTGCTTCCAATTTCGAAGCTTTTAAATTAGCATTGCCAAAAAGATCAATATTGAAGACATCAGCTGAACCCTCCATCTTGGCAGAGGCATTTTTTTGCATTTGCAGCGTATTACTGACGCCGACCGAATACATACGAACATCTATCCTATCCTTTAAAGTGATGTTCAAAGAATCACTGGCAAGGTTAAAATCACCCGAGCTCATTCCCTCCATATTAATATTCATTACTGGTGCAGTCGCATTCAATTCCAGTCGTGAAGGACCATAGGTATTTACATGTAGTTCATCTGAAGAAATAACATCCTTCATGTTTATCTTGCCATCACGCATGGTAATTGATTCCAACTCGATATAGTTTATGGTGATATCCAATTTCTTTTTGGAAGTTATCTTATAGAAAGAGCTAATAAACAATGTGCTGTCCTCAACTTTGAATTTTAAGACATCTATTAAGTTATCATCGGCATTTATAGTATATCCTTCATTAGCACCTTTCTGGAGCACTATCTCTAAATCATCAATTAATTCGATGGCTTTATATGATGGAAGACCCTCCCTAACCTCAATTACACTTTTATTGCCTTTTATTTTAGGTTTTCGTTGAGAGAATGACTGAAAGCAAACTAGTAGAACAATCAGGGTTATAAGTTTTTTCATTTTAATGGTATGTTCTTAGATGACAAGGACAGTTGAGACCTGGACCTATTTATTTGATTAAATATATTACAAAAAAGATTAATCGGCTTTTATAGAGGTATCAAAAAAAATGCCCAACTCTACAAGTTGGGCATTTTTTTTATTTATTCTTAAATATTTAATGGTGAAGTTCTTCCTCATCATCCTTCATTGGGATGTTCTGCGGAACAAAATCCTGTCCGGGAATTATATAGTCGCCATTCTCATCGGTCTTGCTATAATCATAAGCCCAGCGATATACATGTGGTATGGCGCCTGGCCAGTTGCCGTGCATATGTTCTTGAGGTGCTGTCCATTCCAAAGTATTCCCTTTCCATGGGTTTTGAGGTCCTTTTTTACCAAAGAACATGCTATGGATAAAGTTGAACAAGAAAACTACTTGGGCAAGACCTGCAACTAAAGTGAACACGGTCATTAATACTTGAACATCGGTCAATTCATCGAACATTGGGAATGCTGTATTTTCATAGTATCTTCTTGGCACACCTGCCATACCTACAAAGTGCATCGGGAAGAAAACACCATAGGCACAGACTGCCGTTATCCAAAAGTGTAAATACCCCAAGTTTTTGTTCATCATTTTGCCCTCAAACATTTTTGGGAACCAGTGATATATTGCAGCCAAAAATCCGTATAGTGCCGATATTCCCATTACCAAGTGGAAGTGGGCCACTACAAAATAGGTGTCATGAACGTTAATATCCAAAGTACTATCCCCAAGAATAATACCCGTTAAGCCTCCCGTAATAAATGTTGAAACGAAACCAATTGAAAACAACATGGCAGGGTTTAATTGCAAATTTCCTTTCCAAAGGGTTGTTATCCAATTGAAGGATTTAACCGCCGAAGGAATTGCAATCAAGAGGGTGGTAAAAGTAAATACAGAGCCGAGAAATGGATTCATTCCTGAGACGAACATATGGTGTCCCCACACGATTGTAGATAAAAATGCAATTGCAATAATAGAGGCAATCATAGCCCGGTAACCAAAAATCGGTTTACGGGCATTGGTAGCCATAACTTCAGAGACAATTCCCATAGCCGGTAAAATAACGATATACACTTCTGGATGTCCTAAGAACCAAAACAAATGTTCAAACAATACTGGTGAACCTCCTTGATAATGTAACACCTCACCTTGGATGAATATGTCCGACAAGAAAAAAGATGTCCCAAAACTTCTATCCATTATCAATAATAACGCCGCAGATAATAGTACAGGGAATGAAACTACACCGATTATTGCTGTAATCAGGAATGTCCAAATAGTCAAAGGTAATCTTGTCATAGACATTCCCTTAGTTCTCAAATTGAGTACCGTTACAATATAATTCAATGATGCCAACAAAGAAGAAGCTATAAAAATAGCCATAGAAACCAACCATAAGGTCATACCCATTCCAGAACCGGCCTGGGCCATTGGCAAAGCACTCAATGGAGGATATATCGTCCACCCCGCTGATGCTGGCCCCGCCTCAACAAACAAGGATATTATCATTACCACACTGGACAAAAAGAACAACCAGTACGATATCATATTCAAAAATCCAGATGCCATATCCCGTGCACCAATCTGCAATGGGATGAGGAGATTGCTAAACGTACCACTCAACCCAGCAGTAAGCAAAAAGAATACCATTATGGTACCATGAATGGTAACAAGAGCCAAATATATGTCAGCATCCATAACGCCATTAGGTGCCCAGTCTCCCAGTAATGATTCCAATATAGGAAATGATTTCCCTGGCCAAGCCAATTGCATCCTTATCAAAAAAGACATTGC
>JAAETN010000174.1 GCA_024228355.1 Maribacter sp.
AAAGCCGCGGTATTGCCTTTGGTTAAAAAAGACGGACTCCCAGAAGTGGCCCATAAGATTATTGATGATCTTAAATGGGACCTCAATGTTATCTATGATGAAAAAGATGCCGTAGGACGCAGATATCGAAGACAGGATGCTGCAGGAACCCCATTTTGTATTACCGTAGATCATCAAACCTTGGAAGACCAAACCGTAACCATTCGCCATCGTGATACTATGGAACAACAACGTGTTGCTATTTCAGAAGTAAGATCGATTATCCACAAGGAGGTAGATATGCGGACTTGGTTGCAGAAGATGCAATAAATATCCTATGCTAAAAAAAGATTGTTTGATAACCGCTATTCCGTGGTTTTCTTGGTCTTAAATTTCCACAAATAATTCAAGTCATCTTTTTTCAGAATGATATAGATTGCAAAGGCTGTTATAATGATGGCGGGAAATCCTGCACCAATACCAAGGGGTGTGATTGCCAAGAAAAAAACAATGGCGCCAAAACAAGCAAGACGCACCATCCAACCCTTAAGCAACATTCCTAAGGCAATCAAACCCTGACCAAAAGCTATAATTGTAACCATAATAATAATATGCTCCTTGAACCAACCTTTGATAAAATCACGGTACAGATCAAAAGGGGTAAGTACTGCATAGTTCAAATATTCTTCTGGATTATAGTGGGCCGTGGTATAATTGATCCAGCATGCCCAACCGAAAAGTAGTGCAAAAAGTAAACGCGCCAGTTTTGTTTTTCGAATTGCGGCCACCAAAATAAGAATAGCAATACTATTTGATAATAACCAGGGGACAAAATACTCTTTTAAAAGTTCCATATGCAGATATTGGTTTCAATTACAAATAAAGTTGTTATGTCGAAGCCTTAAAATGATATAAGTCATGAGTTAGGACTAGGGCCTTTCATAGGAGGTTATGTTGTAGGCAGTATTATTATTCTATCTTATTTAGTAATCTACGACGGTTTTGTAGTGCTATTCTAGAATTTACACGTTCTCATTTTGTGATAAATATCATTTTTAAGATACGATACTTCGAATAACTTTAATCAATAATTTTTTCGAATTTTAAAACAACTGTAAATTATGAAGAAAAGAGTCCTAATTATGGGCGCGGCCGGTCGAGATTTCCACAATTTCAACACGGTTTATCGCGATAATGAATCCTATGAAGTAGTAGCCTTTACGGCGGCTCAAATTCCAGCCATCACAGATCGTAAATATCCAGCTTCGTTGGCTGGTAGATTATATCTAGATGGAATTCCAATCTTCGATGAAAAGAACTTGGAAGAACTCATTATAGACTTAAAAGTCGACGATGTGGTTTTTTCCTATTCCGATGTACCATATGAATACATAATGCATAAAAGTGCTCTGGTAAATACGGCTGGTGCTAATTTTGTTTTACTAGGGACAAAAGATACGTCTGTCAAGAGTATTAAGCCATTAATTAGCGTTTGTGCAACCAGAACGGGCTGCGGAAAAAGCCAGACAGCTAGACAATTGGTAGAAATCCTGATGGAAAGTGGACTAAAAGTAGTTGCCATACGTCATCCTATGCCTTATGGGGATTTAGCTAAACAAAAAGTCCAACGTTTTGCCACTGTTGAAGACCTTAAAAAGCATGATTGTACTATTGAAGAAATGGAAGAATATGAACCTCATGTAGTGAGGAGTAACGTTATATATGCAGGCGTTGATTATGAGGCAATTCTTCGTGCTGCTGAAAATGATCCTGATGGCTGCGATGTTATTGTTTGGGACGGCGGAAACAACGATTTTCCATTCTATGCTACCGATTTGCATATTACAGTAACCGACCCCCATAGAGCAGGGCATGGTATGCACTACTATCCTGGAGAAGTTAATTTAAGAATGTCAGATGCGGTGATTATTAATAAGATCGACACTGCAAAACCAAAGGGAATAGCGAAAATTAGAAAAATGCTCGCTGAAATAGTACCTAAAGCAATTGTCATTGATGCTGCTTCACCAATAAGTGTTACTGATGGGTCGTTAATTCGCAATAAAAAGGTGTTGATAATAGAAGACGGTCCTACTTTAACCCATGGTGGAATGAAAATAGGTGCAGGAACAGTAGCCGCTCAAAAATTCGGTGCTTTGGAAATAGTTGATCCGCGTCCGTTCTTGGTTGGAAAATTAAAAGAAACTTTTGATATCTATCCTGATATTGGAACAGTACTCCCGGCCATGGGATATGGTGAAGAGCAACTACGGGATTTAGAGTCGACCATAAATGCTTGTGATTGTGATGCGGTAGTGATAGGTACGCCTATTGATTTGAATAGAGTAATTAATATCAACAAACCCAGTACGCGGGTTTCTTACAATCTTCAATCAATTGGTAAACCTACCTTTAAAGATGTTATAGATGACTTTTTGGCAAAGAAAGGAATTGGGAACCAAATGGAGGAAATGGTTTGTTGATTTTTGAAAATTCATGGACTTTAGCAATGTAAGGTTTCATGGATTAAAAAACCCACCCTAGAAAAGGGTGGGTTTTTTTGTTATGGGATTAACGTAATTACATAGAAAGATTATTCCAGTACATGGATATTTTTCTTTCTACAGATTTTTTTCAATTCTTCTGGCCAAACAGAAACGGTAACTTCCCCTAAATGGGCTGTTCTTAATAGATACATGTAGGTTCGGGCCTGACCTATTCCACCTCCAATGCTCAAAGGAATATCATCATTCAAGATCGCTTTGTGATATGGTAACTGAAGAAAGTCCAACTGCCCGGAAAGTTCTAGCTGGGTTTTTAATGTTTCTTTAGTGACCCGTACACCCATAGAGGTTAACTCATGTCTCCTTTTGGTAACCGGATTCCAAACTAAAATATCACCATTCAAACCATACATTTGCTCTCCATTTTTAACAATTGTTGGCGTAACCCAGTCATCATAATCCGCTGCCCGCATTTCATGTGGATAACCATCTTTTAATACCGATCCTATTCCTATTATAAATACTGCCGGATATTCCTTAATGAGTCTTGTTTCCCTTTCCTTCCTTGGAAGATCTGGATACATCTCTAGAATTTCCTCTGCATGGAAGAACTTAAGTTCTTCCGGGAAATCTGGATATCTCGAATCATTTAATTCTGGAAATTTTTCCTTGATCATCATACCTGCCCCTCTAATAACCGTCCAGATTTTTTTAACGGTATCTTTTAAATAATCCAAAGTTCTATCCTCTGCGGTGATTCGTTTTTCCCAATCCCATTGATCTACATATGACGAGTGATCATGATCCAAAAAATAATCTTTTCTTACCGCTCTCATATCCGTATTTATACCTTGCCCTTCGGCACAATCAAATTGAGCTAAAGCCATTCTTTTCCATTTGGTAGCTGCTTGTACCACCTGTGCCTCTATACGTTTTGACAAGCCTAATCCTGCATGAAAATCAATTGGTGTACGGGAACCATCACGATCTAAATAATCATTTACACCACTATCTTTGCTTACAATTAGTGGTACTTGTACCATTTGGAGGTTTAATGCTTCAGCAAGCCCTTTTTCTATATATTCCTTTATTAAATAGAGAGCTTCCATTCTTTTTAAAGGTGGTAATAATGCTTCATAATTGTCAGGAAGTATTGTACTGACTTTTTCGTAAGTACTAATTCCAGGTCCGGCTAAATCAGATTCTTTATTGAACATATTTTTATGAATTTGGATAAATAGTTAGTAGGGAAATGGCTACTTAATATTTATTGGTTTTAATTTAGGTTCAATTAAAAGTACTCGCACTACGACCGCTTTCCATTTTTCAGATTCATGCTGAATTTACGAATACAATCATTGCTTTCAAGTTCAGTTTTATAAATGAAAAAATCTATGACAAATATCATTTGTACAGCAAAATCTGCCATCAAATCTAATTCATAAGCGATGGTAAAAGGTCACCAGAAATATAGTACGGGATAGTATCAGCAATTGGGCAGAATTGGAAGGCTCAACCGCTCAATAGCATTAGCCAAACTAACTGTTGTTCATCCCATCGTTGGTCCGCAATTTTAGGTATTTATAAGATTAACGATAGTGTGATTAGTGAAAAAATCAAATTCGAATAAACATTACGGCAGTCATGGATGACAGCCATTGTTGTCCTTAAGCCCATTAATTTTATTGCCACATACCTATCAATCAGCCCGCTTTAAAATCGGCGATTTGCTTTTCAAATTTTCCTCTGTCCTTAAGTGCACATAAGTTTCCATCTGGGTCAAAGAAATTGGCTACAGTTCCCCATGAATGTTCTTGATAATCCACTTTCACATTTTTTTCGGAAAGTCTGGTAACTAAAGTTCTCACATTTGGTACGTTCATCCGTAAACAATACTTTATCCTATTCGATTTGGATTGGGATCCGTCATATTCGTCATCCAATTCCACCATCAGATACGAATTTCCAAACTTAAAACAAGTCAGATTTTGCGCTTCAAACATTTTGGGCAATTCGAGTATCTTTTCATAAAATTCCACACAATTTTTATATTCAATTGTGTACAAAATAACGCCTGTCCTGTCGAATTCCATAATGTTCATATTAGCTTATGTTATGGCACGTAACAACAAAAGTCAGTTTTGGTTGAAGGTGCTCTCACAATTGGATATAGGGAATAACTATATTTCCCATACAGCACTAAATTAACCCATTTTTCAACAAGAAACGGCCTGTTACAGCCTGTAATTCAAGAGTAGACTACCATAATAATTACGGTCATTGCCAGGGTAAAAATAGCGAGGGGCACGCCCGCCAAAACTTGAGGCATTGATCAACACCGATTGGGCGTAATGGGTATCAGCAAGGTTGTTAATACCAAAGTCCAAACCAACAGTGATAGTATGGGATAGCTGTTTTTTGTAACCCATTCTTGTGTTCAATAGACTAAAGGATGTACTGGATAACGTATTGGCATCGGTCAACGGAATGGCACCAATATATTGGTGTGTTATATTCCAATACAATCCATTTCGCCATTGCATTTGTAAACCAGAATTCAATCTGTGTTTGGGAACTCCTGTTAATGGATTGCCCGAATAATCGTTTTCCCCATCAATGAATTCCACAAACTTATGGTTGCTATAAGAGTAACTCAGAAATGGGGTTACTTGAAATTTTGGGGCTAGGGTCAGCTTGTAGTTAATATCCAATTCAATGCCCTGGTGTTTAGTGCTTCCGGCGTTTTTCCCTATAAATTCATCCTCCCCGACCCGTTGAGCAACCAATAGGTTCTTAATGGCCATTCGATACAGGGTAACCTCAATTTTTAAATTATTATTGTCCAAGGATAACTGACTCCCCAGCTCGTAATTGGTGCCGGTTTCTTGTGCAATATCAGGGTTTATGATTCCTTCAGGGGTCAAAGTCTCTTCCAGACTGGGATTTGAGTAACCTCTACTTATGTTTAAATAAATGTTCTGCTTCGGATAAAATGTATAATTTAAATTTAGGCTGGGCAAAAAGATAAGGTCAAAGCTTCGTTTTCCACTAGTGTTTGCAGTCGCTGTATTGAACATATCCCGAAAATCATATTCCGTCTTGTTGATATTTACGCCCAATTGTGCGGAAAAGTAACTGGCAAAAGGCAAAGTCAATGTACCAAAGGCATTGAATTGTGTCCTGAACTCTTGATTATCGCTCAAGGCACCGCCTTGTAGGCTTCCGTTGCCATTATTCCCTTCATACAAATTCTCAAAAGTTCCCCAATTATAATTGTCTTTATACAATTCTGCCCCAAAAGAGTATTGTGCCGCCTTTTCCTTTATTATAAAATCACCCAAGAAACGGGTTCTAAATCCATAACCGTTGGTGAATTCGTCCAAAATGTTAAAAGGCCTGGCTTCATAATGGTCTAAATACGTATAAAAGACACTTGTGATATTCGATAGTTTCTGATTAAAAATATGGGAATAAGAAAGTCCTGCCAAGGAATATTTGTTGGCCTCATACCCTTTGGCTGCATTCCAAGTAAAAGCGGCCTGGGTGGGGTCTTCGTCAAAAGCAGTTTGGCTTAATGAGCTGGCTATTTGAGCTGTATAATCAATATAATTCATTAAAAATGCAATCTTGCTTTTCCTATTGAATTTATAAGCAGTATTCAATAATATACCATCTCGCTCATAGCGGTTGTTATCACGATAGCCATCAATAGCCATATGTCCGTAACGCAGCTCCATGGATAGTTTATCGTCAGCATGGGTAAAGCCCAAACTATTTTTGACCAAACCATAAGAACCAACCGTGAAATTATTCCTTAGTGTAGTAGATTCCACTATGGCTTCTTTGGGGTTCAAGATGATTGTGCCACCCAAATTCGCTCCAAATGTTGTTCCTTTAGGACCTTTGATAACTTCAATCGAATTCATGTTCTCAAGGTCATAAGCTTCGATGGTTGAAAAACCCGTACCATTGGTAACAGGGATTTCATTGTAGTATAATCTGATTTTATCAGTGCCAAATGGGGTTCTGGCACCCACACCTCGAATCGTGATTCTGTTGGTATTCAAAGCACCTGAAAGTACATAAACACCTGATACCTGGTTTAAGGAAGAAACCATTTCAACCGGACTGAAATTCTGAAAAACCTTGGCCCCAATTACTTTTGAGGATACAATACCTGTAGCCTGTTTTGCTTTTAATGAGTCCATCAAAACTACCTCTTCCAATTGGGTAATACTATCATTGGCGATGTTCACCTGACCAAATGATATTGAAATGAAGAGTATATAAAAGAGTATAAAAAAGTAATTTCTCATTGCTATTCGAAAGCTTACTAAATTAGGGATAAAAACAGTAATAACAGGAGCTTTTTAAGATGATGCTTTAAAGGCTTGCTCTTGGCAAACATCAAATGATAAAGACTTCTACAACAAATCTGCTTAATTTTTCAACAATGTGTAGCGTATTCTAACGTTATTATATGCGTCAACGTTAAATCAATAGATTAAAAAGTAATAAAAAGATTACAAAAAACCCAAAAATCGTTGTTTCTTGTTTAGAGGCCGATACTTCTGAGACCATGAAAAAAGTTAGTTCCTTCATTTTGTTTATGTTGATTGGCTTAACAGTATATGCCCAGGTACCAAAGGCTGAGAAAGATGCCCTTGTAGATTTATTCAATGCTACAAAAGGGGAAAGTTGGAAGAATTCGTGGCAAATAGATCAACCAATATCGACTTGGTATGGCGTAGAAATTGTGAATGACCATATAGTAAGTCTAAATCTATTCAACAATAAGCTAATAGGCCAAATACCTAAATCAATAGGTCGATTAGATCATTTATCATTATTGAATCTTGCCTTCAACCAACTTTATGGAGAAATACCAACTGAAATCACAAAATTAGGGGATTTGAAAATCTTGAGATTGGGTAAAAACAATCTTAGTGGGGCAATACCGGCAAGTATTGGTGAACTGCGGTCTTTGGTTATCTTAGACTTGTTTGATAATCAACTATCGGGGTCAATACCGGCAAGTATTGGCAATTTGGTCAATTTAAAACTGTTTGTCGTATCGAACAATAAGATACATGGTGAGATTCCCGAATCAATGGGGAATTTGATAGAATTGGAAGGTTTGGAGCTTGGGAACAACAGAATTGAAGGTCAAATACCAGAAAGTCTGGGAAGGTTAGAACGCCTTAATAGATTAGTGCTTTTAGAAAACAACCTAATTGGTGAAGTGCCTAATGATGTATTTGCACTACCTAAGTTAAAGTTGCTACAATTGCAGAACAATAGATTGAGAGTAGACCAAGAATTGGCAAAATCAAAGAATAAATTGAATTATTCTTTATTTGATATAGGATATAAGTCCTTGCAATTCGAAAACAACCTTATGCACGATTTTGAGATTAATGAACAAATCAGGACCGCTGATACCAAATTCGATGATTTAGATTAAAACCTAAATCCTAATGAAAACCCAGCACGAAACATAAAGGTATCCTGAAAATCCTCAGGGTTAAAATTTCTTCCTATTCCCGCACTCATTTCCAAACTAAATTTTTCGCTCTGTGTCACCCATTTATTCCCAACACCCAATCCTAATGCGGTAGTGCTGTAATCATTGTTTCGCACCCCAAGATTATTATCAGGAACTTGGTCTTCACCTGTATAATAGAGTCCGAATGCCTCGGCAAAGAAACCACTTCTTGGGACATACCCAAAATAAGCCCTAAGGTTGGGGCCAATTCCAAAATTGCCATTATAGTCAGTTGCATCACTATCAAAATATAAGGTTCCACCTATACTGGTATCTTCATTGACAAAGTACTCATAAGAACCCTCAACTGTGCTACTGGCCAAAAATAAGCCAATATTAAATTTAAGTTCATTGTCATTATTGAATCTGGGATAGGCCTGTGCATTCACATAGGCAATACAGAACAATGCGATTATAAGAAAAAGGTTTTTCATTACACTAAGTATTGATATTCCAGTTTAGAAACAAATCCCGTTCCAAAGTGGTAAAAGTATATATGAATTATTGATTTGGAACTAATATAATAGGATTATTGATAGGCGCGAGTACATCTTATCGAACAAAAAAACATTCGCTATTTTTGAGCCAAATTGGATAGAGTGAAAATAGTCTCATACAATGTAAACGGCATTCGGGCTGCTATTAACAAGGGGTTTTTGGATTGGTTGAAGGCAACAGACCCCGATGTGATCTGCCTACAGGAAATAAAGGCAATGAAAGAACAATTAGACCTTTCTTTGTTCGAAGAAGTGGGCTATTCCAACAATTATTGGTATAGTGCCAATAAAAAGGGATATAGCGGTGTAGCCATTTTATCAAAGAAGAAACCAGACCATGTGGAATATGGTACAGGAATCGATTATATGGATTTTGAGGGAAGGAACCTTCGAGCTGATTTTAATGGGGTTTCGATAATGAGTCTCTATCTACCCTCGGGGACGAATATGGATCGGTTGGATTTTAAACTAAAATACATGGCTGAATTTCAGAGGTATGTTGACCATTTAAGGAAAGAACATCCTAATCTTATCATTCTCGGAGATTATAATATCTGCCATGAGGCCATTGATATTCATGATCCCATTCGCAATAAAAAGGTATCTGGATTTTTGCCTGTGGAACGTGAATGGATTGGCAATTTCATAAAAAGCGGATTTATTGACAGTTTTAGGCATTTGAATAAGGAACCCCATAATTATACTTGGTGGAGTTACCGGGCCAATGCCAGAAACAATAACAAAGGTTGGCGACTGGATTATGGTATGGTGAGCGAACCACTTGAGGATAGATTAAAGCGTTCTGTAATCCTATCCAACGCAAAGCATAGTGATCATTGCCCTATTTTGGTGGAGTTGGGATAATTGTAAATCTCCATATGGGATTATATCTGTGAATAAAGTAGGTAACGTATGCTTAAAAAGCGCTAATTTTATGTATTGGTTAAGGATGTAGTTCAATGTTAATTCTATTAACATTTTTATCGTTCTATGAAGAAAAATCATATTTTTCATTTTATTTACGTAGCCCCACCTGTTTTTCTACTTTTTTTCCTGTCTATTAAACAAGAAAATCTACAAGTAAAGAATCAATACCAGAATATAGATTCATCGGGTAAGGATTTGGCAATGCGCTATTGTCAAATGTGCCATACCTTTCCTGACCCTAGCTTATTGGATAAAGATACATGGACAAAAAATGTTTTGCCCAATATGGGTATGCGGTTGGGTATAAAATATAAAGGGGTGGATTTGTATAAATCCTTGGATGCTGCGGATATAAAAATTACCCAGGATTTGAATATTTTTCCAGATACGCCCTTGATTTCTGATGCTGATTGGGCAAGTATTGTAGCGTATTATAAGAAAACGGCCCCTAAAAAATTACCAGCCGTAAACAAAACAGTAGAAGTCGACAATAGTGAAATGCCTTTTACTCCCCAATTTATTAATGTGGGGAATGCTAATCTACCAAAGGTCTCCCTTTTAAAATTTGATGAACTGACTTCAGAACTCTATATCGGGGATTATCATAACCTTTTTGCTATTAATTCGAAGGGTGGGATTATTGGAAAATGGAAAATTAATAGTCCTGCCACCCATATGGAGTTTGGGAAGAATTTACTGCCTTTGATTACGACTATTGGTAAATTTGGACCATCCGATCAAAAAAAAGGAGCATTATCAATTCTTAACATAGGCAATAACAAGAATAATCCAGACGTAATCCTTTCCAATTTAAAAAGACCCGTGTTTTTTGTTTCCGGCGATCTGAACATGGATAACAAATTGGATGTTGTTGTTTGCAATTTTGGGAATTACCAGGGGAAACTGTCGTGGTATGAAAATTATGATCAATCAAAGGAACATGTTTTGAGTGACTTGCCGGGTGCGAGGAAAGTTGAGATTAAAGATTTGAATGGAGACCAAAAACCAGATATAATTGCACTTATGGCCCAAGCCTATGAACAGCTTGTTATTCATTACAACAAGGGGAATAATGCTTTCGAACTGAAAAAGGTCTTGGAATTTTCCCCGGCCCACGGTGTTAGTTATTTTGAAATGGCAGATTTCAACGGTGATGGTTATGATGATGTTTTAATTTCCAATGGTGATAATTGGGACTTTTCTACTATTAATAAGCCATATCATGGCCTAAGAATTTATTTGAATGACAAAGAGGATAACTTTAGCGAAGCATTTTTTTATCCCATGTATGGCTGCAGCAAGGCAATGGCCCGTGATTTTGATAATGATGGCGATTTGGATATAGTAGCTTCTTCTTTTTATTCTGATTTGAAAAACCCAGAGGAGAGTTTTGTATATCTTAACAACAATGGACAATTGAATTTTACGGCCTCCTTTCTTCCTGAAGCAGCATATGGTAAATGGATTACCATGGAAGTCGGCGACCTT
>JAAETN010000175.1 GCA_024228355.1 Maribacter sp.
GAACTCTTCCGCAAAATATTCCCAGCTCTGGTGATAGGTGATAACCTTTGTACCTTTGAAAGGTTTCATTAAAGCCTTGAGAGTTTTGAAATTGTTTTGAACTTTCAGCCAGTATTTTTCCTTATTTTTTCTATATACATCCGCATTTTCAGGATCATTGTTTGAAAGACCATCAACAATGTTTTCAAGGGCTATACCAACATTATCCATGTTGTGGTAATAATGAGGATTACCAAAAGGATGAACATCTCCCATTGCCATATCAACACGCCCTGATGGTTTCTGAAGAACATTTGCTATACCAAAAGACGCGTCCACGTAACCCTCTCTGCCATACTGTATATTTCTATTCCTAGAAGCATCCAGAAGCGCCTGCATCCAAACGTCTAAATCCAGTCCACCAATAATAACCATATCAGCTTTAGTACACTTTAAAACATGGGCAGGTCTTGGTTGAAAGTAATGTACGTCCAACCGGCTATCATGTACAAAATCAACATCTATGTGCTCC
>JAAETN010000176.1 GCA_024228355.1 Maribacter sp.
CCTTTGATAGCAATATTTCTACTAAATACAGTTTCCATGCATATACCATATCCAATGCCATATATGATTCGGAGTCTGGCCAGGACAGCTACTACAGTTGGCATCGTGAATATTCTGTTAATTTCGGCCTGGTTGTTTCCCTACGCTCTGCCGATTATTGCCGGATGTTTCATGTTTGCCTACTTATATTCTTTTATCAAAATTTTCTTTGATAATACACGACAAAAGACAACCAGAAAACAGAACTTGCACCCTCAATAGGAAGACTTAATTGATGAGCTTCTTCTCTACGGTCTTTGTAAAATCCTGACAACATCCTGATACTTCAAAATAAGAATTGCTTAAATTTGGTCCTTTACAAATGGATCTTTTGCCCGGCACCATGCACAGGACAACAAACAGAGCCAACGGTTTGTTTAATGTAATTTTGGACCCCTTGAAACAAAACTTTTCCAAAGGCATCTTTGGCTTTGTTGGGTTTAACAATTACTCCACCAATTTCGAAGGAAACTTCAATCATCTATTACCGTTTATAAGGAACTAATAACATTTATTCTTCTGGTTTACTTGATAATCCACAATATCCCTGAGAAGAGGGTTCTCGCATACTCTGC
>JAAETN010000177.1 GCA_024228355.1 Maribacter sp.
AAATAAGGTTCTCAAAAGAGGTTTGTGAATAATAATCGACAAAAAGTTTTTTTTAACGATGAGACGCTAGTATGCAAGGAAACCTATCCAGGCCATCCAACAAGTTATTTAGTGTAATTAAGTATATCCTGTTTTTAACTATTACCGTAGTCCTGGTATTCGAAATCGGGATCCGAACTTATTACACACTAAGGACAACACCTCGTGCATGGCTGTACGGTACTCATGCCTACCGCAACATTGTCAATTCGCGAATTGAAAAACAAAGAAAGAACTGGAAGAAGAAGCACTATACCGATCGCACAGTTGAAATTCACGAAAGAAAACTAGGCGATTATACTAAGTTCTTCCCAAATGAACATAAAATCGACCAGAACCCTGATACCGGCAAGGTCATCGAGGTCAAAATCAATAGCCAGGGGTTCCGTGGTAAGGAATTTACCACAGCTAAAAAAAATGGAGTCATCCGAGTTATTGCGCTGGGTGCCTCTTCTACATTCGGATACTACAACGAAGACGAGACAACCTATCCAGCTCAGCTTGAAGCAATTTTAAATAATCGCTGCGACAATGACATACATTTTGAAGTAATAAACTTTGGTATCCCGCATCTGAACTCCAAAAACATTCTCTCTCTCTTTGAAAAGGAAGGCATGGCATTGAAACCTGATTTCGTGACAATTTATGCAGGTTCCAATGACAGCTTGCTAAAGGATACCAGTAGCCATATGAATTTGGTACAAAAAATCCATCAGTTACTGCACAACAAGCTCCTTATGGTGAATTTCATTGACTATATTTTTGAAAGCGAGATCAAAAAACCGAATTTAGTTTGGGATAAAGAGTACGCTCAGATACGCAGTGACTTTTTCATTGAAAACCTTGCCGCCATCAATAAAGCTATTCAATCCCAGAAAGGCAAATTAATTGTTGCT
>JAAETN010000178.1 GCA_024228355.1 Maribacter sp.
AGTCCGCATGTACAAATAATGTGGGATAAGACTCATGTTTTCCATTCCCCCTGCAACAGCAATTGAGATATCCCCTAAGGCTATGGCCTGAGCGGCCTGCATTACCGCTTTCATTCCTGAGGCACAAACCTTGTTTATTGTGGTACAGGGAACGGTATTTGGAATCCCGGCAAAAATGGCAGCTTGTCTTGCTGGAGCTTGACCAGTACCTGCTTGAACAACATTACCCATTAACACTTCATCCACGAGCTTAGGGTCCAATTTAATTTTACCCAGTGCACCTTTAATTGCTATAGCACCCAGTTCTGGGGCCGGAATTGTTGAAAGTGATCCCATAAAACTTCCTATGGGCGTTCTAACTGCTGAAACTATAACAACATCTTTCATAACCATATATTTTAATGTTGCGAAATTAATAAATTAATGTACAATCAATATCGATGTCGGTGCAAAAGGTCTATTATATTTTCTATTTTTGAACAGAGTTAAGAATTAGAAACATACCCATTGGATAAGCTATATAAAAACCAATCCCTTATTTATAAATACTTCCTATACGTTGTATCTGTATTTTGTATTGTATTCTTCTTTCCAAAGGGTGGTAAGTTCAAATATGAATTTCAAAAAGGGAAACCTTGGCAATACGAAAACCTTTACGCACCTTTTGACTTTTCGGTAAAGAAGTCTGCGGAGGAAATTGCCTCTGAGAGACAAAAAGTCAGTGAAAAGCAGTTTAATTATTATCGATATGATGATAAAATTGCGAATGAAGTTTTTGATGCATTCAACATCAAATTTTCCGAGACTTTTACAGCTGAGAAATACAATAAACGTGAATTGGCATTTCTTAATGGAATTGGAGAAAGTATTCTTGAGCGGGTATATAATAATGGTATTCTTCAAAGTTCCGATTTAAATGAATCGGGTCGGGAAATTAATCTAATAAAGCAGAATGAAGCAAATCAAATAAAATTTGATGATTTATATAAAATACAGGATGTTGAAAGTGTTGTGGAAAGTGTTCTTCGAGAGAGACAGCTTAGTGCTTATAATTCTACCTTTCAATCATTATTCTTTAATCTAGTTAAGCCAAATGTGGCATACGATGAAAACTTATCACAAAAGGCTTTAGATGATGAATTTTCAAAGATTTCATTAACTAGGGGGACAATTGATGAGGGTAAACTCATAATAGCTAAAGGCGAGGTTGTTGAATCCGAGAATTATAAGATTCTGGAATCCTTGAAAAGTGAGTTTGAATCTGAACTTTGGGCCTCAAATAATTATTATTTCATTTTATCCGGGTATACGGTTTTAGTTGCTCTGGTGCTTATGATGCTCTTTCTATTCCTCAAAAAGTATAGACCCGAGATTTTTCAAAATGGGACTAAGGTTACATTTATATTTATTAATATTCTACTGATGGTTTTTGTGACTACATTGGTAGTCAAGTATAATGAAGCCTACGTATTCGTCGTGCCCCTATGTATACTGCCTTTGATTCTTAAAACATTTTTTGATGCAAGGCTTGGACTATTTGTACATGTCCTTACCGTCCTGATTTTGGGATTTGTAGTCCCTAATAGTTTTGAGTATATTTTTATTCAGATTATTGCAGGTATCGTAACTATTCTTACTGTTTCTGAACTTTACAAAAGAGCGAACCTGTTTATATCAGTTGGTCAAATTACGTTAATCTATATGGTTGGTTATTTGGCTTTCCATATAATTCATGAAGGTAATTTAGATAATATCGTCTGGTTGACTTTAGGACTATTCTTACTAAATGGCATGATTACTCTTTTTGTGCAGCCACTGATATATATTTATGAAAAGATTTTTGGACTGGTTTCAGATGTTTCCTTGTTAGAACTTTCGGATACGAACTCCAAGTTGCTCAAGGAACTTTCAAACAAGGCTCCTGGAACCTTTAATCATTCGTTACAAGTGGCGAATTTGGCAGAGGCCGCAGCGAACGAAATAGGGGCGAATGCCATGTTGGTTCGGGTGGGGGCGTTATATCATGATATTGGTAAATTGGGTAATCCAAACTATTTTAC
>JAAETN010000179.1 GCA_024228355.1 Maribacter sp.
AATGAAAGTGCATATATGGAACTTTACAACCGTGTTCTTCCACAAGTAGGTGAAAATATGTACGATCGTACTCTTTCATGGGGGACGCAGTTGTATAAGGCGATAATGTCAAGTGACTAGAAACTTGTATGGGGTTTTGAACCTTATTTTTCATTTCTGTGCGTTGGCGCAAATCAATTGGAGCGCGTATACACCTGCCGAATATTACGCACTGGCTTAATCATCGAACGTGATCCGCACGAATTTGCTAGTACACCCCGGCGGAAATACTTACCCACATAATAAACGGTCAAGGGTTTTCCTTGATAGATCCATTTGAATGGCTTGGCCATTGTTTCATTTAAATATGCGATAAAGGCTGCGATATTGACCTTTAGGTCGACTTTGGAGGCGAAGTTCTCGCGCCGCAAGAGCTTAAGACTATTGGCAAGTAATTAGTGAAAATTTGACATTTATCGAATAAAATATAAAATTGAATTATGCAAAAATGGTAGTAATAGAAATTAGTCGTATGGAGGGAAAAGAGCACATCGCCGAACCAAAAGTCGCTTTGTCAAATGAAGTGACTCGTGCCGAAAATTTGTCAGAATTAGGACAATTGCTCGACACATATGTATACGACTTGGAAAGAGATTTGTTCGAAAATGATACTGTCGATAAATACTACTTCCTAGAAATAGGATTAATTTTACACGTTCATGATTATCGAAATTTAATTGATCTAGAAACAGGATTTTTCCCAGGATACTATTCTTTTTATGACCTGGATGGACGACATATCAAAACTGTTTCTAAGCCGCCAGTGAGCACCGCAATTTTTTCACTTAGCTTGCCGTCAGAAGTGCGAGAAAGTGATAAATATTCCATCTGCAAAAAACCATCTTTTTTGGCGCTAACAAATGACACACCAAGTCAAAGCGATTTCTTGCCATCACACTTCAACAAAAAAACTCTAGACTCACTCAACGCCTAAAATATTTGTCACATCAGAAGAATTTATTTTGTCACAAATGTTTATGACTTCCCGTTCTGACATCCCCGCAATGTAATCGCAAACGAAGCGCGCTCTCGCTGGTTTTTCATTTTCTCTCCAAAGCCCCATCATTCTAAATTGCTCGCGAACAAAGGCTGGAAATAAACATCCTGAAGGATCTTCGACCAATTCTTTGAAAACACTTGTAAGAACGCGTTTTACGCGACGTTCAAGCAATTTCAATTTGTTACTGTTAGTAACAACGCAATAATTGAAGGCCTTCAACGCTTCTATTTCCAACAATTTGCGACTGCCAAGCCTTATTCGAGATAGTTCAGGATTGTTTTTATCGATTACTACATTAACGCTTTTCACAGCAGTATCAATAAGAGCCTCTGTCACGGCCCGTCTCAGTTTTGGTTCTTTAGCGGTCCGGATACTTTCTTGATAGGTTTGGCCAAAAAACACTAAACGATGCATCGCATTGTTGAAATCGTATTTGCGGGACAAAGACGTTACGTAGTTGTCAAAAATACTTGCAAAAACAAACGTAACATCATCAAATGTTAAATCATAATTGTAGTTCCATTTTGCTACAGCTTTGTTCATCCTATTTAGTATGTCTGATCTTAACCCTTCTGGGAAAGTAAATAAATCCATCGGATGAATCATTTCGGAAATCATGGAATCTTCAAAATCATAAGTTGAATATGCAATGTCATCTGCAATATCCATAATTTGACATTCCACGGTATTGAGTGGTTTATCTGAGTCGTTTTTTATTACTTTTGCCTTGATATTTGATATCAATTTTTTGGAGCTCGGATAGTATCCCTTTGTTGGCCCATTAATTATTTCTGAATCTTTGATTTCGCGGTCATACTTTACAACCGACGCTAGTGTTCGGTAGCTGAGGTGCAAACCAACAGACTTATCCGGGTTGTGAGGAAATAGAATGTAATCCTTATCATAGTTTGTAGCACGAGGTTCTAGTTGGCTCAGGACCCTGAGTGACTGTGCGTTTGATTCAAAGCCACCAAAATCGGCCATTAGGGAATTCAAAATTTTCTCCCCCGCATGCCCAAATGGGGGATGACCAATATCGTGTGCTAATCCAGCAGCTTGAACGATATTCAAATTAATTGGACAACGCAAAAAATAATTTACCGTCTTATTCAGGTGCTCTGCAATTCGAACAGATATTTCCGCTACCTCAATGGAATGGGTCAATCGATTTCTAAATAATTCGGATTGATTCAGCGGATACAGTTGCATTTTTCCCTGCATTTTCCGAAATGATGCAGAATGCAAAATTCTTGAAGCATCTTTAATTCCATTTAAATTCGATTTTGGATGCGATGCTTTCTGTAATTCGCGGCGAAAATCATTTTCTGGATGGTACAAAGGTATTTCAGACTCAACGGAAGCTTCTCCTTGCACTCCATTTTGTCCGGATTCAGCAAATTTATTAGCTAAACTTGCCATCAGCTCCTCGATATTATTTGGTAAATCAGGATCGAGATTTGGGGTATTTGATGCTGCTTCAAACATTTTTTGCAGTTGAGGGCGAGCATCAGTTGTTTGTCTAAAAGCAGACCCCGTGATTTTTTCAAGAATTTCGTGAAGAGTTTTGTCAGAATTATCACTCATAAAAAAGGTCCTTCATTACCAACTAAGTGTCAAAATGGATAATAGAACAAGATATATTCCAAAATTTTCACTTCTTCTATTGCAAATATAAAAAATATCAAAAAAGTAGGAAGGTTTATAATCGTAAGCG
>JAAETN010000180.1 GCA_024228355.1 Maribacter sp.
CATAACCTCGTGAATTAAATAATAAACACAAATGTGCTGCTTTTGACTAGCAAAGGCGACTTCAACTTGATTGTTCCGCCTATAGGAAGGCATTTTATAGACCATGTCTTCCTTATGGTCCGGGAGATATTCCAAGCAAAGTTTCCTGATTTTTTGTAATGCAGCAACTCTCTTTTCAGGTACCTGAGTAAGGTACTCATCCACTGTTATTACTTCGCTGGTCATAATTCCTTATTTAAGTTTTCAAGTGCTTGCTATATATAGTTGTGCCAATAACAGGGTATGCATGCTCTAAATTTATTTTATGCGTTCATTCCTTTTGAAACCATAAATTCCTAACACGGCCTGTAGTAGCGTTCATGCCAGTAATCTCATTAGTATTGTCACGTACAAATTGCAATTGTACGCGTGCGGGATTATTGAAAAAATCGGCTTTGATCATCCGATTGGGAATATCGCTATTTCTGCGATGTTTAGCTATCAAAGTTCCGTTAACCACTTCGAATACATAACGGGTATCCAATTCTTCACTGTAAAATGAACCTTGGTACTGCTCCAAATCCACCGTGCTTGGATCCACATACTCATAAGCTTCAGCGATAAAATCCGGTTGATTCTCCTGGTAGACGATCATCTTATCCTTTCCGGATTCAGTCTTAAATTCCACGGTAACCAATCCAGATACATTCAACATCATGAATTTGTTCTTTGCAATCGCCGCCAATGAAGTTTCATTTGTCCCACCCCTATTATATCGTAGGGTATCGTTCTTAACATAAATCCTTCGCGAGAGTGCGGATTGTTCATTCCAAAAATGATTTTCAAAAGCTACCAGTTCATTGGAACTCAAAGTAATGGACTTAGGACCTTTTACTTTTTTACCGGTTTTGGGTGTTTCCATTTCTGGTGCTAAAAATAAATCGGCCACTTGCAATGATAAGCCTGCAGGATTTGAATTGGCAAAATTACTTAAAACAGAAACCGCTATATCCTGATCTGGAAATCTACCCAAGTACGAACGGTAACCGGCATCGGCGCCACCATGCTGAATCTGCTTAATTCCTTTGTAGGGAGTCACGAATTGCCCGTAGGCCCCGTTGAAAGTTTTGCCATTGTTCAGGACGGCCAAAGTGTTCATTTGATCAATAATAGGTCTTTTTTGCTCCGATGGCCTGTTCAAATGATGGGCCCATAGGCTTAGATCCTCAACCGTGGTAAATAGACTAGTAGCCCCTACGTTGGCAAAACTGAGTACACTTTTCTTATATCCTGAATTAGTAGGTTCGTATGAGTATGCCCTGTTCCTTACAATCCGTTCATGGTCATCGTAAAATTGGGAATTGGTCATTTGTAAGGGTCCGAAAATGTTGTCTTTTGTAAATCGATAAAATGATTTACCCGAAACCCTAGCCACAACTTCAGCCAATAAAGTAAAACCCGTATTACAATAATTATACTCCGCGCCTGGCTCAAAATTCAAAGCCTTTTGTTTGGCGACTAATTTGAGGATATGCTCTTTGGTAATTACATCATCATTGCGCCAACCGGCCATACTAAGCAGATCCCACTGATCTCGCATGCCACTCGTGTGGGTAGCCAAGTGACGAAGGGTTATAAGCTTACCAAAATCGGGTACTTCGGGAATGTATTTTCTAATATCATCGTCAAGCGACAGCTTTCCCTGATTCGCCAAAAGTAAAATTGAATAAATCGTAAACTGCTTTGAGACCGAGGCTACATGAAATATGGTCCATGGTTTAACTGGAATATCATATTCCATATTGGCACTGCCATAACCCTTTTTAAAGACTATTTCCCCATTTTTTATTACGGCTATGGCCGCTCCTGGTTTTGTAATAGTGTCGTAATCCTTGAATATTTCATCAATGGATTCTTCCAAGGAGCTTGTCACCATTATGGGATCTGCACTTTGTGCCTGGAGTTGGTCCACAGTGCTCAATAGAAAAAGCAAAAATAGACTGCCAATCATTACTGTCTGTCTCATTGATTTTGTTTTATATGATGTCCTTGTTTTTAATGTAAGATATAGAAAATATTTCCAATTTATAACAATCCAGTAATTCGTTATATTTGAAGTACTACGTACTATAATAGTTAAATTCCAAATAGCCTATAATAAGCAACCTCTATGAAAAAATTAGCATCTGTTCAACAAATCCCACTTGTAATCATCGCCCTGTTAGTGTTTCAATTAGGGATAGGTCAAGCAAAGTCCGTTAACAATTATGATGAATTGGTCAGTTTGTTCAAGGAATGGAGAGCTTTTGAAAAACCACCACTTCGAGAAGGAGCTCCAGATTATACGGCTGAAACTTTTGAGAAACGATGGCCCGAATTTAAGAAATTGCAGACGACCTTGCTCACCATGGAGGTGTCGGATTGGCCTGTGCAACAGCAGGTAGATTGGAACATTATAAAAGCGGAAATGAACGGCTACGACTTTAACCATCGCGTTTTAAAG
>JAAETN010000181.1 GCA_024228355.1 Maribacter sp.
AAAGATATAGTAAGGTATGTGCCATATCGGCTTGGAAACCGATATTGGGTCTATTGACCTCTTCCAGCGTATTAATCATAGACTTCCAGCCATGCATACCTCCCCAGCAAATTTCACCTTCTGCGGCCAATGATTCTCCATAATCTGCCGCTATATCGCATGCCTCCCTAAATGTTTGTGCAATTAATTTTGTATTTGCAACTGGGTCAGCTGCCCAGCTTTCTGGATCTACAGAAGAATCTATTCGAATGATCCCATTAGGTCTCATACCAATATCACGAAGTCTTTTTCCAATACTACATGATTTTTTAACCTGAGTGAGAAATTGATTTCTTTCTTCTTTTGTTCCCATGGCCGATCCACCTCCTGTGGGTGTCCACACTGGTGCTACCAAACTTCCGATCTCAAGGTTTTTAGACATTGCCTTATCTGCCATTTGCTTAATAGCATCATCTGTAGCATCAATATCCATATGGGGATCAAAAAGAAATAGATCAAAACCGTCGAACTTAACCCCATCAACTTCCGCATTTGCAGTAAGTTCAATCATGGTGTCTATTGAAATGGGGGGTTCGGAGTCGGGGCCTTTGCCCACTACACCAGGCCAAGAGGCGTTGTGCAGTTTGGGATAGTTATTTTTTTGCATCGTGTTTTGTTATTATAAGGAAAGTTAGATTGTACTAAATATTTAAAAAACACCCAAAGCAAGAAACCAATACTGAAAAAGGGTTTTCTAAACCACCTAATTTAAATAAAAATTTGATGCAAAATGCAATTAATGAAATCTAACACAGATTACACTTTTTTTGACAGTAAATTACCACTTGAGTGATTTTATTATGATATTAAAGGAAAAGGGGTTAAATTAATTCACTAATTCCATTATAGGAATTTAATAACTACCAAACCTAAAACACATTATCTTATGGAGAATACCACGATCGCACCTGCGGCAAACACCAATAGACTTTTCTATGGTAGCTGTTTCGCTTTGATTACCACAGCCTTCTCATTTAGTTTACGGGCCGGAGTTTTACCAGAGTTAGGAGAGGTATTCGACCTTACCGCCAAGCAGTTGGGAGAAATCAATTCAATGTGGTTCTTTGGATTTCCAATAGCCATGATTATTGGTGGGTTGACATACCATACCATTGGTCCTAAAAAAATCATGCAATTCGCCTTTTTTGCACATACCTTGGGAATCATACTGACCATATATTCTGGTGGCTATTGGGGCTTGATTCTTTCCACTTTGCTTATAGGATTGGGTAATGGTTGTACAGAAGCGGCTTGTAATCCCATGATTGCCGACAGTGCTACAGGAAAAAGAATGAATACCTTGTTGAATAGATTCCATATGTGGTTTCCAGGAGGACTTGTTATAGGAAGTTTAATCAGTTATTTCATGATCAAGGCAAACTTAGGGTGGCAGGCACAAATATGGATTATATTGGTCCCGACCTTGATTTATGCCTATTTCTTCTTCGGACAAACATTTCCAAAACCGAGAGTACAAGAAGCGGCCACTATAAAAGGCAATCTAAAGGCAATGGCCTCGCCCTTGTTTATTTTTATCGCAATCTGCATGATGTTCACAGCGATTTCAGAATTTGGCCCTACCCAATGGGCTACCCTCGTTTTAGACAAAAGTGGTGCTGATCCATTATTGATTATGGCCCTTATATTTGGCATTATGGCAATTGGTCGTTATTTCGGAGGTGAGTTTGTTCATAAATTTGACCAGACCGGAGTTCTTCTTGGCTCTGCAGTGCTAACTGCAGCTGGCATTTTCTTGTTAAGCACACTGACAGGTAGTATTGTATATTTAGGAGCAATTGTTTTTGCACTTGGTGTATGTTTTTTCTGGCCAAATATGATTGGTTTTGTTGCAGAAAAAATACCAAAAAGTGGTGCTCTTGGCATGTCCGTAGTAGGAGCCATTGGCATGTTTTTTACTGGCAACTTACAACCCATAATTGGAGGTTGGATAGATAGTGCGCGCGAGAAGGCCTTAGCTATGGGCTTAACTGGAGATGAATTGGAATTAGCAGCAGGTCAAAATACTTTACAAAACTTGATTACTTTTCCAGCAATACTAATTGTACTTTTCATTATTCTTTTGTTTTGGGCAAAAAAACTTAGAGTCAAGAACGCACCTCATGAAGAAGTAATGCCTGCAACTGAGTATTAATAACTAATGATTTTTTATGAAAATTGGAATGAACATGTTGGTGTGGACCGCCCATGTCACACATGAACACTATAACATTGTAGATGCACTAAAAGAAACGGGATATGATGGTATTGAACTGTTTTTAGGTGCTGGTGATGCAAAATTGTATTCAGCCCATGGTAGGCATTTTTCAGAAATGGACTTGGGCGTTACCTGTGTGACATGTTTGACGCCAGAGACAAATATCGCAAGTCCAAAAAAAGAATTTAGGGAAGCTGGACTAGACCAATTAAAATGGGCTGTTGATATGTGTTCTGAACTTAATGCAGAAGTACTTTGCGGACCTTACCATTCAACCAATTCCTTATTCACTGGCAAGCCACCAACTTCCGATGAGAAGAAATGGAGCACAGAGATGCTACAAAAAGTTGCGGAATACGCTTTGCCCTCTGGATTAATATTAACTCCCGAAGCCTTGAATAGGTTTGAATGCTATTTGTACAATACCATGGAAGACTTAACTTCATTGGTAGAACAGGTAAATTCATCAAATCTTGGTGCTATGTACGACACTCACCATGCACATATTGAGGAAAAAAGTCAATCAAATGCCATAAAACATATCGCACCTCATCTAAAGCACGTACATATTAGTGAAAATGACAGGGGCACCCCTGGAAGCGGACAGGTGAACTGGAATGAGGTTTTTTCCTCCCTAAAAGAAATCAATTATGATGGTTGGTTGACTATTGAAGCTTTTAGTAGGCTTGACCCCGATTTTGCCAATGCCATTAATGTTTGGCGGGATTTCTCACCTGCAGTCGAAATCTATACTGAAGGATTGCAATTTATTAAAAAAGGTATGGGAATTTAACCCCATATAACCATAATTTCGAACTAATGAAAAAACTCATTTACATCTTCATTTACATAACCCTAATTGCTGCTTGCAAAGAACAAAAAAAAGAAACCGAAGAAATTGTTCAAAACGCGAAGGAAGAATATACCCAATGGCTGACTTTTAAGGGTAGTAATGAAAAATCAAAGCATATTGTGTTGGTTTCAGGAGATGAGGAATATCGATCAGAAGAGGCACTACCCCAATTGGCCAAAATACTTTCCTCCCATCATGGCCTAAAATGTACCGTATTGTTTGCACAAGATCATGATAAACCCGGTATTGTTAATGCAAACAATGTAACAAACATTCCTGGATTAGAATCGCTTTCTACGGCAGATATGATGGTAATTTTCACGAGATTTAGGGCATTACCTGATGAACAGATGCAACATATTAATAATTATCTTAAAAGTGGTAAACCGGTGATGGGCATACGAACTGCAACACATGCCTTCAATTTTGGAAAGGATTCAACGACAAGTTTCAACCACTATAGTAATGGTTATGCAGGAGACAAAAATGAATGGACCGATGGTTTTGGCCGTTTGGTCTTAGGGGAAAAATGGATTTCGCATCACGGCCATCATAAACATCAAAGTACGCGTGGTATGGTTGCCGAAGGCGCAGAATCACATCCCATTACAAATGGAATCGAAAGTGGTGATATCTGGGGTTCTACTGATGTTTATGGCGTTCGCCTACCACTACCTGGTGATTCACAACCCATTATATTAGGCCAGGTTATCAATAGAAAAGGAGAATTTGATGAGACCGATATCTTTTTTGGGATGCAACCAACCGATAGTGAGATTGCCAAAGTTAACAACGAGGGTGTAGATGTTAGTGCTCCATTAATGCCGATTGCCTGGACCAAGAGTTATCAGCTACCAGATGGGAAACAGGGCAAGGCTTTTGCCTCTACTATAGGTTCTGCTTCCGATCTGTTGAACGAAGGGGTTCGACGGCTTCTTGTGAATGGTATTTTTTGGGCGATGGATACCCCAGTACCAGCAAAAACCAATGTAGCTTTGGTCGGTGATTACAAACCTTCTCCCTTCGGGTTTAAAAAGAACGAATACTGGATTAATAAGAAATTCAAGATTGCAGATTTGAAGTAATATTATTCAATTTTCATTTAGATTATGAATCGTATTCTGTACTGTGCCCTGCAACGTATTACCGTCAGTATCCAAAAGGTTATACGATATCGTCATTACGTCCACTGGTTTTACATCCTTTAAAATTAGCTTCGCAGTTTTTCCGTTTACATCGACTTTGGATATGCTTAAAGTCTGCTCGTTATAACGGTCAGAGCCATAGGTGCTACTTCGTACCAAATCCCATGTTCTGACTTCATAGTTCTTAATATCACCCGCATTTTTCCTATCTAGGGAAGATGCAAAACTTAGCGCTACACCTGAAGCTGATGTGCTCAATTTTGTGGGAACCGTAAGAGGTCTGCCCGTATATCTAATACGATAAAGACCACCGCCACGCAACATTTGATTAGTGCCCCAGGCCGACATTCCGCATGCGTAGAGCTGCCCGTCGGTCGGATTGAACCTTCCTCTCATAACTCCTGTCAAAAATTTAACCCCGGGTAAGTCAATAACTCCACCCTGCATCTGATCCTGTACCTTTTCATGCAATACCAGTTGAATCTTTCCAAATCCATATGAAAAACTCAAAAGACTGCCATTTAATGGACCCCATTTTTCACTATTAACCCACAATAATTCTGAGGGCGAACGATCATATATCATATCGACCCAGACCATAGGTTGTTCCATCGCAAGGCGAGTTGTGTCCTTGGGGGGATTGTAGCCCCACATATTACCATAAAACTTACCCTTTCCGTCAATCCAATTAATACGGTTCATCGGGTTCCAAAAGCCCTGTTGGTCAGTAACCAAAAAACTTCCATCGGGGTTAATACATACCCCATTTGCAGCCCTGAACCCGGTGGCTATGATATCAGTTTTTGAACCGTCCGCACTAACCTTTAACAATGTTCCATGTTGGGGTATTAATGCTTCACGGGCATGTCTTCCGCTTTTGGCATAGTATAGATTTCCTTGCTTATCGGCCTGTAAACCCATCGCGAATTCATGAAAATGATCAGTAACTTGATGATCATGATTAAAACTTTCATAAAAATCAGTTTCATTATCTCCATTATAGTCTCGGAGTAAAACCAACTGATCCCTACAGGTCACATAAATATTGTCATCTATGACCTTAATCCCTAATGGTTGGAAAAGTCCAGACCCGATCCGTTGCCAAGTAAGTTCGCTCGAACCATCTGTAAGGCCAGTAATAAGCCAGACATCACCATCAGTTGCACAGGCTACGGCATTGTTGGCATCATTCAGAAAATCGATTCCGCTGAGCTTCATCCGGCAGGCCCATGGATTATCAAAAGGAGGAGTAAGTTGATCAACAGCGAAAAGTTTGTCTTCCAAACTGGGCGTTATAACACTTTTGATTTTCTCAGGATAATGAGAAGGGCCACCTTTTGTATATTGATTCAAGTCTTCGGGTAAGACT
>JAAETN010000182.1 GCA_024228355.1 Maribacter sp.
AATTATAATAGGGCAGGCCTGTGAGTTCGATTATTCAGGATCCCAAGCACTGCGCAGTTTGAGGGAAGATGGTATAGAGACCATATTGATCAACAGTAACCCTGCCACCATCATGACCGACCCTACAATGGCGGATCATGTGTATTTAAAACCATTGACTACAAAGTCTATCATTGAGATTTTAAAAGAACACCCACAAATTGATGCAGTTTTGCCCACTATGGGTGGCCAGACTGCCTTGAACCTTTGTATTAAGGCTGATGAAAAAGGAATTTGGGAAGATTTTGATGTTGAAATAATCGGAGTTGATATAGATGCCATTAATATTACTGAGGACAGGGAAAAATTTCGTGAGTTAATGTTCAAGATTGGTGTTGGGATGGCACCACAAGCTACGGCTACATCATTCTTGAAAGGCAAAGAGATTGCCCAGGAATTCGGTTTTCCCCTTGTAATACGTGCCTCCTATACCTTAGGGGGTGCTGGAGCATCAATTGTATACAAATCCGAGGATTTCGACGAATTATTAAGTAGGGGACTTGAAGTTTCCCCAATTCACGAGGTGATGATAGATAAGGCCCTAATGGGTTGGAAGGAATATGAGTTAGAGTTGCTCCGTGATAAAAATGATAACGTTGTAATCATTTGTACCATTGAGAACATGGATCCCATGGGTATCCATACAGGAGATTCTATAACGGTAGCTCCTGCGATGACCTTGTCAGATAGGACATTCCAAAAGATGCGAGACATGGCCATCAAAATGATGCGCAGTATCGGGGATTTTGCAGGTGGCTGTAATGTACAGTTTGCTGTGAGCCCCGATGAAAAGGAAGATATCATCGCGATTGAAATCAATCCTAGGGTATCTCGTTCTTCAGCCTTAGCATCAAAGGCAACGGGATATCCTATTGCTAAGATTGCCTCGAAATTAGCAATTGGGTATCATTTGGATGAATTGGATAATCAAATTACGAAATCAACTTCAGCTCTTTTTGAACCAACGTTGGATTATGTCATCGTAAAAATCCCAAGATGGAATTTTGATAAATTCGAAGGTTCGGATAGAACATTGGGATTGCAAATGAAATCGGTTGGTGAAGTAATGGGCATAGGACGTTCTTTCCAAGAGGCATTGCACAAAGCAACCCAATCCTTGGAAATTAAGAGAAATGGTCTTGGTGCTGATGGCAAAGGTTATAAGGACTATGAGCAAATTATAAAAAAACTCACGATTCCTGGATGGGATAGGGTCTTTGTTATTTATGATGCGATTCAATTAGGTATTCCTTTAAGTAGAATACATGAGATTACGAAGATTGATATGTGGTTCTTAAAGCAATATGAAGAACTTCATTATCTAGAAAAAGAGATATCCCAATACACGATAGCAAGTCTCCCAAAGAAATTACTTTTGGAAGCCAAGCAAAAAGGTTTTGCAGATAGGCAGGTAGCCCATATGTTAGACTGTTATGAAAGTGAAGTCTATAAAAAAAGGGAAGAACTGAAGATCAATAGGATCTACAAATTGGTAGATACCTGTGCTGCTGAGTTTAAGGCCATGACACCCTATTATTATTCTACTTTTGAAGCTGAGTATGAAACTTCTGATGGAGTTAAAAGGGTCGAAAACGATAGTATCGTGACTGATAAGAAAAAGATTGTAGTTCTCGGTTCTGGACCTAATCGAATTGGTCAGGGAATTGAATTTGATTATTGCTGTGTGCATGGTGTTTTAGCAGCCGCTGAATGCGGGTATGAAACCATCATGATCAATTGCAACCCCGAGACGGTTTCCACGGATTTTGATACCGCGGACAAGCTTTATTTTGAACCTGTTTTTTGGGAACATATTTACGATATCATCCGGCATGAAAAGCCAGAGGGTGTTATTGTTCAACTTGGCGGTCAAACGGCATTGAAACTTTCTGAAAAGCTTGATAAATATGGTATTAAGATTATTGGCACAAGCTTTAAGGCATTGGATTTGGCGGAAGATCGAGGTAGTTTTTCCACGCTATTGGAAGAGAACAACATTCCATTTCCACAATTTGGAGTTGCTGAGACTGCAGATGAGGCATTGGAATTGGCCGATAAATTGGATTTCCCTCTGTTAGTAAGACCCTCTTATGTATTAGGTGGCCAAGGTATGAAGATTGTTATCAATAAGGAGGAATTGGAAGAACATGTGGTTGATTTACTACGGAAAATACCCAACAATAAATTGCTCTTAGATCATTATTTAGATGGAGCCATAGAAGCGGAAGCAGATGCAATCTGTGATGGAAAGGATGTTTACATTATTGGTATAATGGAGCACATAGAACCTTGTGGAATTCATTCGGGGGATTCCAATGCAACCTTACCTCCTTTTAATTTAGGGGAGTTTGTGATGCAACAAATCAAAGATCACACAAAAAAGATTGCTTTGGCCTTAAATACGGTAGGATTGATAAATATTCAATTCGCTATAAAAGATGACATGGTTTACATTATTGAGGCAAATCCCAGGGCGTCGAGGACGGTACCGTTCATAGCAAAAGCGTACAAAGAACCGTATGTAAATTACGCCACCAAGGTAATGTTGGGGGAGAAGAAGGTAAAGGATTTTGACTTTAAACCCCAGTTAGAAGGTTTTGCGATCAAGCAACCGGTTTTCTCATTCAATAAGTTCCCCAATGTGAACAAAAACCTGGGTCCAGAAATGAAGAGTACTGGGGAGAGTATTCTTTTCATTGATAGTTTAAAGGATGATGAGTTCTACAACTTGTATTCAAGAAGGAAGATGTACCTTTCTAAATAACAAATAACAAATAACAAATAACAAATACCAAATACCAAATACCAAAAAACATAATTCCAAATTCCAATTAAGGGTTTTTGAATTATGTTTTTTGGTATTTGGTATTTGGGATTTACTTTAAGTCTTCCCACTCTGTATGAAAAATACCTTCCCGGTCTATTCTTTCATAAGTGTGTGAGCCAAAATAATCGCGTTGGGCCTGTATCAAATTCAAGGGTAATTTCTTCGATCTAAAAGCATCAAAATAAGTCAATGAATTGGTATGTCCAGGTAAAGGGATACCATTTTTTATTGCAGCGGATATTATTTTTCTGGCTGATTGCAAAGTAGATTCAATCTTGTTTACGAAAGACATGTCCAATAACAAATGTGATAGCTTTTTATTTTTGGAGTAAGCAGTTGCAATTTCTTCCAAAAGCCCGGCCCTTATGATACAACCAGCCCGCCAAATTCTCGCGATGGTACTTGGTTCAAACTCATAACCATATTCCATGGAAGCTTCGGTTAACTGATGAAATCCCTGAGCATAGGTTAAGACAAAACCAAAATATAACGCTTCCTCAGCTGCTTTTTCAAGCTCATCTTTCCCGACCTTCTCAGTACCAAGGCTTTTATATAATCCAGAAGCTTTCTCACGTTCTTCTTTCATTGCTGAAACTTCACGCATACTCACCGCAATGTCGATAGAGGGTATTGGTATGCCTAAATCCATCGCATTCTGTGATGTCCATTTTCCCGTTCCTTTTTGTTTGGCTTTGTCCAAAATTTTGTCAATCAAATAACCATTTGCATGCTCATCTTCCTTCTTTAGAATTTCCGAGGTGATTTCCACTAAATATGATTGCAATCTTCCTTCGTTCCATTTTTTAAAAATTTCATGAAGTTCAGCATTACTGAAACCACCTAATTTTTTAAGGATATCATAAATTTCGGAAGTCAATTGCATCAATCCGTATTCAATGCCATTGTGCACCATTTTCACGTAATTTCCAGCTGATTTCGGTCCTAAATAAGCCACACAGGGTTCTCCGTTGAATTTGGCCGCCACGGCTTCAAAAATTGGTTGTACCTCCTCATATGCCTCTTCAGAACCTCCAGGCATTATGCTTGGTCCGAGTCGAGCGCCTCTTGCACCACCTGAAATACCTGCCCCAAAAAAATGGATACCTTTGGACTTTAAGTATTCTTCCCTTCTATTTGTATCGGTGAAAAAAGAATTTCCACTATCTATTAGAATATCTCCTTTATCCAAATGCGGTAAAAGGCTTTCGATAACCGTATCCACAATCGTTCCGGCAGGTACCAATAACAATATTTTTCTGGGGACAGATAACGAATTTGTAAATGTTTCTACATTAGAGGATGCATTTATTTTTTCGGAATCGCGGCCTTCAGTTATGAGTGATTCTACTTTGATTTCGTCCAGGTCGTGACCAAAAGCAGAAAAGCCATTGTCAGCAACATTCAATATAAAATTACGCCCCATGACCCCTAAGCCAACCAACCCAAAATCATAACCAAACTCAACCATGAATGTTTTTTCTAATTTTTATAGTTAATCTTGACATTTTCACCTTTTAAGTGTTCCAAATGATCTTCGACCTTGAATTTTGAAGCCTTGAATTTTGAACGACGCTTCACCGCCTGATCCTTACGCCGCATACTTCTGGAGAATCGTCTTATCCCCTGCCTGTCGTTAATGATCAAACCGGGAACGGGAACATTATTACCTTGTTCATCCTTGGCTACCATAGTGAAATATGACGAATTACAATGCTTTTTTTCTCCCTTTGTAATGTTCTCGGATTCCACACGAACCCCAACGACCATCGATGTTTTTCCTGTATAATTAATCGAGGCACGTAAGGTAACCAATTCCCCTACTTCGATAGAATTCAAAAAATCAACTTTATTGACAGAAGCCGTAACGCAGTAGTGCTGTGAATGTTTTGATGCACAGGCAAATGCAATTTGATCCATAAGGTTTAAAATGTGTCCACCATGTACTTTGCCACTAAAATTAGAGTGTGAAGGAAGCATCAATTCCGTTATGGACACCTGTGATTCTGCGGCCGATTTGAATTTTTGCATTTGCTATTTTCTGAAATGGGGGGAATCTTCTTCCTCAACGTTGGTAATAAAATATTTGGTGTCGCCCAGCCAGAAAAAAGTGGCGTAGCGCTCAACATATTCAAGTTTTACATATTCACCCTGATATTCCTTCAGCTTTTCTATTACTTCTTCGTCTTTATCCAATACTGAGAAAGTGAATATCTGCGCACCTGATATTCCTTGACTGATCTCACCTTCCCATGTTTTGGCCAATATACCCTTTCGGCTAATTTTGATCAATTCCCCTGATCGTACGCCCTCACTATACGGTACAAAGTAGATGAATGCATAGATTAAAAGGAAAACAGCAATAATTCCTGTTATGGTTAAGAACAATATTTTCTTCATAGCTCAAGTTTGGGTTCCTCTTTAAAATCATCTTCCTGGGCACGTTTTAGAATGGGCTCTGGAATTGATTTCTTTGCCTTGGCACCCATTTTCTTCAATTTTTCAACACTGATTACCAAATTGCCCCTTCCTTCTACCAATTTGTTCATAGCGCCTTTATATTCGGTTTTTGCTTCGTCCATTTTTTTGCCCACTTTGGTCAAATCGGTTACGAAACCTTCAAACTTGTCATATAAAGCTCCCGCCTGGCGGGCAATCTCTATGGCGTTTCTTTGGTGCTTTTCATTGTTCCACATACTATCTATGGTACGCAAAGTTGCCAATAATGTAGATGGAGTAACGATTACTATGTTTTGTTCAAATGCCTTGTTATAGAGTGAGGTATCTTGATTAATTGCAATAGCAAAAGCTGGCTCTATAGGGATGAACATCAGCACAAAATCCGGGCTCTCCATTTCATATAGATCTTCATACTTTTTAGCCGATAATTGGTCTACGTGCTTTCTAATGGAGTTTATGTGGTCTTTAAGGAATTTTTCCTGTAGTTCATCTTCAGTATTGATATAGCGTTCATAATCAGTAAGTGAGACCTTGGAATCGACTACCATTTTCTTTCCGTCAGGTAGATTGATGATGACATCGGGAAGCACCCGGGTACCATCTTCAAGCGTAAAACTTTGTTGTACAGAATATTCGCGATCTTTTTCCAAACCTGATTTTTCAAGAACACGTTCCAATACCAATTCACCCCAATTACCTTGTATCTTGCTATCACCTTTTAAGGCTTTGGTTAAATTCTCGGCTTCTTGGGTAATTTTCAGGTTTTGGTTTTGAAGATTCAATAATTGTTCCTTAAGTGCCGAGTGCATACTAATACTTTCTTTCTGGGAAGTCTCCACTTTTGCTTCGAAAGTCTTTATCTTCTCTTGTAGTGGGGAAAGCAAGTTTTTAATGTTCTTTTGGTTTTGTTCTGTAAATTTCGTGCTTTTTTCATCCAGGATTTTGTTGGCCAGATTTTCAAACTCCTTGGTAAATTTTTCCTGGAGCTTTTCTACTTCGCCTTTTTGCTCTTTGTTTTTTAATGACAAATGATCTAAATCTGCTTGATGTCGTACAATCTCATGACCCATATGCTCCTTTTCAGAGCGCAGTTCCTCCTTTTCATTTTCTAAACCGATAATCCGGTTTTCCATTTCCTTTTTTGAAAGCTCAAGCTGTCTACGTTCCTCTTCCAAGGTACTTTGATTGGATTTGGTCTTTAAATAATTAATGTAGTTGCCCAGAAAATAACCTATGGCGAGACTTATTAATCCAATTATAAGATATATGAGATAAATATTCATTTTAGTTCCGACTTCTTCACAGTAAAGATAAACGTTTGACTTTAAAACTGTTTAGCCATGAAGGGTTACTTTTTTATTTTAAAGGAACCGATTTTCGCATCAAACTCAACTGAATCGGAAGGGAACAATCTTTCAAAGGATTTTTTCTGAATCAATTCACTGGGTTCCCCAAATTCATGATATTCATTGTTCATTATCAACATTTTATCACAAAGCTGAATTGCCATTTCAATTTCATGACTTGTAAACAAGATGGTTTTCTGGGTTTTGTGTGCAATGTGTTTAAGTAATTTTAATATTTGGATTTTATGGTGTAGGTCTAAATGCGAGGTTGGTTCATCCAATAATATTATCGAAGTGTCTTGGGCGAGTGCCCTTGCAATCATGACACGTTGTAGTTGTCCATCACTGAGTTCATAACATTTTTTTGATTTTAATCCATCTAAATCAACCATCGCGATTGCTTCTAGGATTTTCTTTTTGTCATTATCTGATAATTTACCGATCCAATTGGTATAGGGCTGTCTACCTAAAGCGATAAGTTCTTCCACCGTTAGATTCTTTGATGCCAATGGTTCAGTTAAAACCACACTTATCGATGAGGCCAAGTCAATCGGGGAATAGTCTTTCAGCTCCTTGTTCATTAGTAATATTATTCCCGATAATCTGGGTTGTACTTTCCCTAGGGTCCTCAATAAGGTAGATTTACCAATACCATTCACCCCCACAATGGCTGACAATTCACCTTTTTGTAAGGAAAAATTCAAACCATCAGATATGGTCGTGATAACTTTTTTGGATTTGTAACCAATTCCAAGTTTCTTAACTTCAAGGGCAATATGTTCGTTTTTTAAACTGATAGTATATTATTTAAAAAATCATTTTCTTTTTTCGAACAAGCAACCATATAACCACTGGAGCCCCTACGATAGATGTAATGGCATTAATAGGTAAAACATTGGCAGAAGTCGGTAATTGTGCAATGGTATCACAAATCAACATTAAAATGGCGCCATAAACCAAAACAGCGGGCACCAATACTTTATGATCAGTAGTATTGAAAATCTGCCTTGTTAGATGTGGAACCGCCAATCCAATGAAAGCTATTGGACCTGCGAAAGCAGTTATGCCACCAGCTAACAAGCCGGTTGCCACGATAATAATATAGCGAGATTTTTTCAAGTTAACACCTAAACTTCGGGCATAATTTTCACCCAAGAGCAACGAATTCAAAGGTTTGATCGAAATGATACTTAGCAAAACACCAACAGCGATAATAAATAGCAATAATAAGAGTTGTTGCCATGAAAGATTACCTACGCTACCAAAAGACCAGTAAATATATTGTTGCAGTTTTTCCGCATTGGTGAAATACGATAGTACACTGACAATTGCCGCTGTTATGCTTCCAAACATTAAACCAATAATCAATAAGGCCATAGTATCCTTAATGCGATAGGCAACCATCACCACAACCAAAAGAACTAAAAAACTCCCTATACTCGAAGCTATTGCCAAAGAAACATCGTTTATCATTCCGAATGAGAACAATCCCGAAAGCATGGCAGCACCCATAATCAATATTGCCGCACCCAAACTTGCACCTGAGCTTATTCCCAAAACAAAAGGTCCTGCCAAAGGATTTCTAAAAAGGGTCTGCATGAGCAATCCACTCAATGCTAATCCACTGCCCACAAGAATGGCGGTCAAGGCTTTGGGGATTCGATAGTTCCATACTATGTATTTCCATTGATCATTGGATAGATCACCACCTAGAATGGCATTCAGCGTTTCTTTTAAGGGAATTGATACCGAACCCAAACTAATATTAATACCGAAAAACAAAACCAGGGCCAAGAACAACAAAACAAAAGGGACGCTATATTTATTGCTACTTTCCAAATTAGTTCAATGGCTTAAAAAAGAAAAGTTCATGTTTTGGAAGGAGATCTGGATGAAAAATATGTATTAGATCTTTTAATACCAAATCAGGCCTATTCGGGGCAAGCTCATAATATAACAATCCCCCTGTCTCTCCCTTTGTGTTTGCAAAAGTATAAATGTTCTTGTTTTTGAAGGAATCAAATTGAAGATAATGGACATTCGCATCTTGCATTTCCCGATATGATGTAAACTGGGATGGGGAAATCCAAAAATCAGTATCTTGCCCTTTGGCCAAAACACTTTCAATACTCAAATTAAGACTTCCGGTTTGTTCCGAATCAGACCAGGGATAATTGGTGTTGGCATCTTCCAGGAATTTGGCAGCCCAACTATTTCCACCCGGTAAATACCAAACGTCCTTGTATAAGGCACCGCTTAAAACAGTTGGTTTGGTTATTGCCTTATTAGCCAAAGCTTTGGCCTTGTTATAGGAATCTGCAATTTCTCTAAAAATGCTGTCTGCCATTTGTTCCTTTTGAAAAAAAGGAGCGAAAAACTTAATCCACTCGGCCTTTCCCAACGGGGATTCCTCGGTCCAATCCCCATTATAAACCACAGGTATATTTGACCGCTCCAACGTTTCATAGGCCTTGTTTTGATTGTTGATGCTAAATCCAATTACGACGTCAGGATTTAATTCTATGACCATTTCAGTATTGATTGATTCATTGTTGCCGAGTTCTTTTATTAAGCCATCATTAATACGCTTCCTCGTATTTTTTGAGGAAATATATTGTGTATCTGGGAAACCGACCAATTTATCTATAACCCCTAGGGCTTCCAATGTTGGAATGTGCGTGGTCGAAGTCGCAACTATATTTTCAATTGGCACTGCTATTACGGCATCAAATTCCTCCTTATTAAACGCAATTGAAGACACTATTCCCTTCGGTACCAATGCATATTTAAATCCTGTATTTGCATCGGGCCAAGGAGATGATATGTTGAGTATGGTTATTCCAGAAGCCAATTTATCGATTGAAAACCCTTTGGCATAATCTATTTTATAAACGTTAGCTTCTTGGGGTTCAGGAAATGCTTCCTTTCGGTTCTCTTTACAAGAAACCAATAACAAAACAATACTGATTATTAAGAATACTCTCATTTGTAATTTGAATAGGAGAAATAGAATTATTTGGTAAAATTATTCGTGCAAGGTAACAAATGTCACAATTTTAAACGCCAAGGTAATTTACTTTTGAAAAAAATTCAGGAATGCGGGATAGTTCAAACATCGCAATCTATATAATTGCCAGGATTATTTTACTACACTTTGTTATTGGCTTTATGGGGTTGGCTATAAAACTCAGTAAGAAAAAAGAGGATAAGTAATATTTTAGGATTATTTTTGAAACGAATTTGGTTTTGTCGCTTTCACGGTGACTAAATTAATAGGGAATCCAGTGCAAATCTGGAACTGTTCCCGCAACTGTAAGCATGTGCTGAATTTTATTCAGTACCTAATCCCATAAAGGATTAGTTGCTATATACTTCATACCACTGATAATTTTCGGGAAGGTTGTATAGCAAATTGCAAGTCAGGAGACCTGCCAATTTCAAACAAACATTGTTAAACTTTCGGGATAAAAGTTTTCGTATGGATAAAATCATACCATGCTCCCGTTTATTCACTTATTGAGATGAACAAAAAATTATTAGGTTTAAGCGCTGCCGTATTGGTTAGTGCAGGTCTTAGCGCACAAGAAAAGCAGAACGATTCAATTGATCTTCAACAGTTGGATGAAGTTGTTGTAAGCGATTCCCGTTTTGAACTGAAAAGGGAAAATTCAGGTAAAACAGTTATAAAAATTGGCATTGAAGAACTTCAACGTAGTCAGGGAAAATCCGTGGTAGATATTATTAATGCGAAAAGTGGAATCGAGATTGCCGGAAGTAGAGGAACCAATGGAGGTATTTTAGGCGTTTTTGCTCGTGGAGGAAGAGGACGACAAGTACTTGTACTAATTGATGGAGTTCGTGTTTCTGATCCCTCATCATTTTCACAGGAATACGATTTAAGGTTACTTTCTGCTGCAAATATAGAATCAATAGAAATTCTAAAAGGCGCTGCTAGTACGCTATATGGCACAAATGCGGCTACAGCAGTAATTAATATCACTACTAAGAAAGTTTCTAAGCGAAAAGTAGCGCTGAACGTCCAAACTTTAAGAGGAACCAATCATACCAGCGAAGACCAAAATTATAATTTGGCACAGGTATTCAATAGCGTACAATTAGGAGGAACTTTGGATAAATTCACATATCAAGTAGGATTTTCAAATCGATATTCCGAGGGGCTTTCTGCAATAATCACACCTCAGAATCATGAAGATTCATATTCACAAATTAATACGGATATTAAGTTAGGGTATCAACTATCCCATAATTTTAAAATTGGTATTTACGCTAACCAAACAAAATTGAATACAGAATATGATGAGTCGTTCGGTCTTTTTGATGCTGACTATCGTTTTTTAAGTGATCAAAAACGTACTGGACTTTCGGCAGAGTACAAATACCTGCAAGGTTCATTGCATTTGAATACGGCCTATACCAATTATGATTCTGAAAACAAAAGCGCTTTTCCAAGCGCTTTTACAGGCGAGAATTATGTGGTTGACATTTTTAATAAAAATACTTTTAATGATAAATTTCACACAATAGTCGGCTTGAATTTCATTAAAGATGAAGCTGCATTTGCAACAACCAGGGATTTTAATATTATTGACCCCTATGCCAATTTGGTTTATGTCTCTGAATTTGGGCTAAATCTTAATGTTGGGGCCCGTTATAATAACCATTCGGAGTATGGTTCTCATTTAGTTTACAATCTAAATCCATCTTTTACATTTAAGACCGAAGATGGTTATGTAAAGGCACTGACATCGTATGCAACATCCTATATTACACCTTCACTGACTCAACTGTTTGGTAACTTTGGTGCGAACCCTGATTTAGAACCAGAGGAGAACAGGACTTTGGAAGGTGGACTTGAATATGCCATAGATGATAAATTCAGGGTGAGTGGAGTTTATTTTAACCGTAAAGAAGAAAATTTCGTGTTTTTTGATAATATCACGGGCACATTTGGTAATTCTGAAGGAACCATTGATGCCCAGGGTACGGAAGTTGAACTTAATTGGATGCCCAGTGAAAAGATAAAGTTTACGTCTAATTATACATTTACAGAAAGAAAAGGTGATGCAGCTATTCGTATTCCAAAACATAAGGTCAATGCTACTTTAGGATATGTGTTTTCTAAAAGAACTTTTGCATCCTTGGATTATCGGTATATTGGAGAACGATTGGATACAGATTTCAATACCTTTTCAAATGCAGCTCTGGACCCATATTCATTGTTGAATGTTTATGTAGAACACGAGTTGTTGCCAAAAAGATTCAAAGTATTTATAGGAATACAAAATCTGCTCAATGCAGACTATGTTGAAATTATTGGGTATACGACAAAAGGAAGAAATATAAATGCAGGTATAAATCTTAATTTGTACTGATCGAATTAGAAATAAGAAAGCCCTGACGGTACCGTCAGGGCTTTCATTATAATTAATTCTAAACTACTACTGCATTTTTAAATCTAATGGCTTGTCCAATACCATATTATCTTTCAGAATGGTGAACATTTTTGAGTTTGTCATAACATCGGCAGGCATTTGCACTTCAAAACTGCGTTTTCCGGTTGCCCCAGTAATTTCTTGTATTGCCCTTGCCAATAAAGGTTCGTTTTGATCCCCCCAAACACCTAAATTAGATAAATCCTCTTCTAGTTGAATATTTGGGGCCAGGCCTGAAGTATAATCATAAAAACCATCCGCGTTCTCATTTCTACCTACCAAAGGCTGTATGGCCCACTGGTTATCAGGGTTAATATTTGATTCTCTTTCAGGATTATAAAGGTAACTTCCCTCAAAATCATCGACCATGGTTAATGAAAACTCATTCTTCCCTCTTGTGGTCTCCCCGATGTGAACAACATCAACATAAGGTGCAAGTCCATTCATAACCAACTCACTTGCGGAAGCTGAGCTATTGGTTGCAAGCACATAGACTTTCGAAAGATTAAGTGTGTTTATGGGCGAACCATCATTAGTTTCGTCGGCAAAATAATCTGTTAATTGGGCGTCACTAAGTTGAGGCTGTATTTTGGCATTCCACCGTTGTCTCAAAAATAATTCATCCGTATTCGTTCCATAAACCATGCTTGATAATAAACGGGCAGAGTTTACCGAACCACCTGGATTATAGCGTAAATCCAACACTAAATTTGTAACACCTGCTGCTTTAAAATCCCCAAAGGCATTATTCAGGTCTTCGTCAAATTCGTTGGTGAATCCATTGTATACCAAATAACCTATTATCTCACCACCAATGTCAAAGGTTTTTGATAGGAACACAGGATTTTCTACTAAACCATCAAGTTTGGTCAATTCTACTTCCTTATCGTTGGGAGTGATTATATTATTCGCAATATCTGCCATATTCAAGGTATAGGTATCACTATCCCCAAACAATAAATCAATATAGTTGTCAATTGTGAGCGTTTGGCCGTTTACCCCTGTAAAAAGTTCCCCTCTACTAATATTTTTGGTAGCTGCATCTGAATTGGGAACAATGTACCATACATAACCAAAAAGTTCATCGCTGCCAGAAAAACGCCCGAGGCCAAATTCCAGTCCATTACTTTTGGAAATTCCAGAAAAGGCCTGTGTTAACTCTTTGTAATCATCAGAATAAAAGCTAAATCTGTCTTCGCTGAACAATAGCATATCATCAAAAAAGACCCCTGGATCTGTTTCCGAAGCCAAAAATTCTGTATATGCTTCAACACCGGCAGGAGTATTTTCGAATTTGTCATCTGCCAGATTAGGCACATCCGCTTGCCAGAAATACCAGAAGTTCATGGCCTTCCACATAAAATCCTGTACATCAACATTTGCAATGGGATCCGGATCAATGCCATCAGGTGGGGTAAGGTCATCATCACTCTTTTTACAGGCGGAATATAATATTCCTAAAGAAAGGAATAGCAATATATACTTTTTCATAAATTTTCTTTTTTTAATCATCAAACCCCTCAATTATCATTCCAAGTCAAGAAACAATAAGAAATAAGAGAACTTTTTTATATTTATTCTATTGATAATTACGCAATCTTTTAGACAATAGTTGTCCAAGTTACTTACATATCCACAAAAAAAAAATTAATTGTAACAAAATTCGTTATACTTCGTCTTGATTGTGTAGACCGGTAAGAATCGTTGCTGACAACTAAGCCAATAAATGAAACAGTCGGAATTTTTAAATGTGGTAATGCCCTTTAAGGATAAACTCTTTAGGCTCGCAAAGCGTTTGCTTGTTTCAAGAGAGGAGGCTGAGGACGCAACTCAGGAAATTTTAATGAAGTTATGGTCTAAAAATGAGAAAATTGGCAATTATAAAAACGTTGAGGCCTTTGCCATGACAATGACCAAGAATTTTTGTTTGGATCGCCTTAAGTCAAAGCAAGCCAGTAATTTAAAACTTGTTCATAGTAATTATGGTGATGATAACGCATCATTGCAAAAACAAGTCGAGACTAGGGATAGTTTAAGTTGGGTAGAGAAGATCATGGAGGATTTGCCCGAACAACAAAAAATGGTATTACAGTTGAGAGATGTAGAGGAATACGATTTTGATGAAATAGGTGAATTATTGAATATGAAGCCAACCGCAATACGAGTTACCCTGTCAAGGGCTCGTAAAACAGTAAGGGAAAAATTAATGCAAAAACATAGTTATGGAATTGGATAGAATAGAAAAACTATTGGAAAAATATCTTGAAGCCTCAACTTCAGTAGCTGAGGAAAAGGAGCTAAGAACATATTTCTCACAAGAAAGTGTACCAACACATCTAGAGCAGTATGCCCCAATGTTTAAATATTTTTCCTTGGCCAAAGAAGAACGGTTTACTAAGCAGGTCCCACTAAAAACCAGAAGAGATTATTTCAAGTGGGCTTCCATAGCAGCTGTTGCGGTTCTTATGTTTGGCATATACTTTGGTAATGAATACCAAAAACAAAAAGAGGCTGAATTTGCTTATAATGAAACAAAAAAAGCATTAAACCTTTTAGCTGACAATTTTAGTAGGGGTACTGAAAAAGTAGCTTATTTAAATGAATTTGAAAACACGAAACAAAAAATTTACAACAACAATTAATATTAAAATCATGAGGAAAATTATAATAATACTAGTAATGGCAGTTTTACCTGCGCTGGGCTTTGCACAGTTTGATAAATACGAGGACATGGATAACGTGAGTGCGGTAGTTGTCAACCATAGTATGTTCAGGCTGCTTTCAAATATAGATGTTGAAGCCGATGAGCCTGAAGCACAGGATTTTATGGACATTGCCAAAAGTCTCAATAATCTGAGAGTATTCATCACTGAAGATAAAAGCATATCGGCAGATATGATGAAAACAATGGACCAATATCTGAAGAGTGCCAAGTTAGAAGAACTTATGCGCGTAAAGGATAAA
>JAAETN010000183.1 GCA_024228355.1 Maribacter sp.
ATAGGAATGGTAGACAAAAAGAGAAACAATCGTTGCCATAAAGGAGCTTTAAAAGCGTAGGCGATCAAGAACCCCAAAGACAGAAGTGGAAACAAATATCGTAACCCACTGCATGCTTCCACCACCATTAATTGGAATTCGCCAAGATCAATAACATTACCTTCGAGAAACACCGGAATGTTAAACAGCTCAATGACCGCCACTCCCAATTCAGAAGAAATTAGCTGAAGGCGCCAGGATAAAGCAGCATCAACGAAAAAGGGCAATGGAATCGCAAATAACAAAAAGAACAAAGGTACGGAACAAAAACGAAGAAATGAAAAGCCACCAAATGTAACCACAACACCGCTTAAAGCAATGACAAATCCCACCTGTGCCAGAATATAAATTGCGCTCAAATTTCCGACAATCAGCATGCCCAGGGAACCCAGCACCAATACCAGTCCTATCCAGTTCGGACGGCCTATGAATTGGGTTATTTCTGAACGACGGTTCCAAATAAACCAGCACGAGATGATTGGTATGAAAAACCCATGACTATATTCATCATGTTTTATCCAACGCTCTACAAGGCTCATCAAACCTTCATGAAACGTAAAAAAACATGCGATAATTGCGCCGACCAATAAATAATATCGAAGCACTGGCATATCAGTGTTTCGTTCCAGCGGTGTATATGCCATATCTATAGATAATCCCGAATATTAATTTTTTAGTCTAATAAATCTGTCCATTTA
>JAAETN010000184.1 GCA_024228355.1 Maribacter sp.
CTACTGTTCATTTTAGGTTTTAGTTATTTAAAATCTACTCCCTTATTTGACAATAGCAAAACATTATTCGCAGTTTATCAGAATGTGGGAGGGCTCCAACCTGGAACACAAGTGACCATCAACGGTTTTAATGTGGGAAAGGTCAATGAAATTAGGTTTAAGGATGCATCTCTTAATTTGTTGGTGACATTTACTGTAAGCAATGAGTTTACATTTTCCAAAAATAGTAAGGCAGAGTTATATGATACGGGAATTATTGGTGGAAAGGGTATTCAGATCAGACCTATTTTCGATGGGGCGCCTGTTGCCCAGTCCGGTGACACGCTCATTACTGAAACTAGACCAGGTTTAACAGAATTGGTACAGCAAAAGCTTACCCCTTTACAACAAAAGATTGAAGGAGCTTTTACCAATGCTGATACTTTATTAATGAATGTTAATGAGGTGTTGGACCCTAAGACCAAGAAGGACTTACGTGAAGCTATTTCAGGACTCAATAACTTAATGAAAAGCCTTGAAGGAAGTGCGGAGGTACTTAATAGCCTGTTGAAAGATAACCAAGGCAAATTAGATAGCTCATTGACGAATTTCAACGAATTATCTGCTAATTTCGCCAAACTTTCAGATTCATTGAACAATGCCGGATTAGGACGAACATTGGCTAGCTTGGAATCTACCGTTTCAAATTTGGATAAAATACTGGGCCAAATTGAGAAAGGCGATGGGTCTTTGGGTAAATTGATGAAGGATGAGCATTTGTATAATAATTTGAACAACGCCTCAAAAGAATTGGATCTGTTACTTCAGGATTTCCGCTTGAATCCTAAGCGATACGTAAATGTTTCGGTTTTTGGTAAAAAACAAAAGGATTATACGCTTCCTGAAAATGACCCGGCCGAAAAAATAGAACAACCATAAATGGAATATCTCCCCAATATTTTATTTGCTGTAATCCTTATTATTGGTATTGGTTTTTTTGCGCATAATGTTAGGAAACTTGCCAGGAACATTAAATTAGGTAAAGATGTTGATGTAAGTGAGAACAAGGGTCAAAGATGGAAGAATATGGCCAAAGTTGCTTTGGGCCAGACTAAAATGGTTGTAAGACCTATCCCTGGAATCCTTCATTTTTTGGTTTATGTAGGATTCATAATCATCAATTTAGAGGTTCTTGAAATTATTATCGACGGACTTTTGGGAACTCATAGGATTTTTGCTCCACTTGGCAGTGTCTATAATGTTCTAATTGGTTCTTTTGAAATATTGGCATTTTTGGTCATTGTTGCAGTGGTTGTCTTTTGGATACGTAGGAATGCCATAAAACTCCAGCGATTTATAAAGCCTGAAATGAAAGGATGGCCAAAGAAAGACGCTGACTTGATTTTATATATAGAATTGGTCTTGATGACCTTGTTTCTAATTATGAACGCTGCGGATTTTCAGTTGCAACAAGTCGGTGCTGACCATTACACCCAAGCAGGTTCATTCCCAATCAGTCAATTTATTTTTCCTTTCTTTGATGGAATTTCTTCACAATCGCTAGTATTGATTGAAAGAGGTGCATGGTGGTTGCATATTGTAGGTATTTTGTTCTTTTTAAATTACCTCTATTACTCCAAACATTTACATATCCTATTGGCTTTTCCCAATACGTATTACGGAAAATTGGAAGCTAAGGGAAAATTAAATAATCTTGATTCGGTTACTCAAGAAGTAATGCTAATGATGGATCCTGATGCTGATCCGTATGCTGCGCCTGCCGAAGACCTGCCTGCAGGCGAGGCAGGCATGACAGAACCGGAAAAATTTGGTGCATCGGATGTTACTGACCTAAATTGGGTACAGTTGCTCAATGCTTACACTTGTACTGAATGTGGACGATGCACAAGCGAATGCCCGGCAAATCTAACGGGCAAGAAATTATCTCCCCGTAAGATAATGATGGATACACGTGATAGGTTAGAGGAAGTTGGAAGGAATATAAATGGCAACAAGGGTAGTTTTGAAGATGATGGAAAGCAATTGTTGGATGATTACATAACCAGGGAAGAACTTTGGGCCTGTACCTCGTGTAATGCCTGTACAGAAGCTTGCCCCGTTAGTATTGACCCATTGTCCATAATTATGGATATGAGACAATATTTGGTCATGGAACAATCTGCAGCACCGTCAGATTTAAACAATATGATGGGTAATATTGAAAATAATGGGGCGCCTTGGCCATTTAATCAAATGGATAGGTTGAATTGGAAAGATGAATCCTAAGAATAATTAATCCTAAGTATGGGAAGCGAATTGAAAGTACCGACTATGGCAGAGCTTTTTGCCGCAGGACAACAGCCAGAGGTTTTATTTTGGGTAGGTTGCGCTGGCAGTTTTGATGACAGGGCCAAGAAAATAACCAAGGCATTTGTTAAGATTCTAAATGAGGCCAATGTGTCATTTGCCGTATTGGGAACTGAGGAGAGCTGTTCAGGTGATCCGGCAAAGAGGGCTGGTAATGAATTTTTGTTTCAAATGCAGGCAGTTACCAATATAGAGGTAATGAATGCCTATGAGATTAAAAAAGTTGTTACGGCCTGCCCCCATTGTTTCAATACATTGAAAAATGAATATCCGGGATTGGGCGGTGATTACGAAGTAGTGCACCATACACAATTTTTGAAACAGCTTCTGGATGAGGGTCGTATTACTATGCAGGGCGGAAGGTATAAGGGAAAGCGAATAACATTCCATGATCCATGTTACTTAGGTAGAGCAAACAATGTATATGAAGCACCAAGGGACTTAATTAGAAAGTTAGATGCGGAATTGGTCGAAATGAAGAGCTGTAAAACCCGAGGATTATGTTGTGGCGCAGGTGGTGCGCAAATGTTCAAGGAAGCTGAGGAAGGGGATAAGGACATTAATGTTGAACGTACTGAGCAAGCCTTGGAAACGCAGCCCGAAATTATCGCAGCCGCATGCCCATTTTGCAATACAATGATGACCGATGGGGTTAAGAGCAAAGAAAAGGAGGCCAATATCGCGGTTATGGATATAGCAGAATTGATTGCAACGGCCGAGGATTTGTAAGCAGTTTCGATAAAAAGAGACCCATGATTAAGAATTGTGAAAATTACGATTCAACGAATTAACAATAAAGCAGAAACTAGTACTATGTTAGTAGACTTCAATGTCTTACCAGAATCATCAAGAGTTTGGATTTACCAGGCTAATCGTAGTTTTACCTCCCTGGAGCTTGAGGAATTAGGAGGTGAACTGGATGCTTTTATTCAAGATTGGACAGCTCATGGCAGCGATTTAAAGGCGGGTTATGAGATTCGCTACAAGCGTTTTATCATCTTGGCCTTGGACCAAACTGATACCGCAGCCTCTGGGTGTTCTATCGATGCCTCGGTC
>JAAETN010000185.1 GCA_024228355.1 Maribacter sp.
CAAACGTCTCCGTCGCCATCCGCGCTTGAAAAGAATTAAAAGTGATCTCACATACATTTAACCCTTGGCTAATTTGAATCACAAAAAAAGGATTCAATCGGGATTTCTCTTTGCTACAATCGCTATGCTCGGTCAGTTTCAAAATTGTATCTTCGTCTTTTTCTTCCTTACCCGGTATAATTTCCATACCCATTTCAATCTCTGCCATTATTCACCTCTCTTTCTTTTTGTCCCATTGTCTACTCTGACACTTTAAACATTTAACCGGCCTTGGCACCCTTGGCGACCATTCAAAGCCACATTTTTTACATTTAACTTTTGGTATTTTTATATTCATGATGGAATACTACTACATGTAGTGGTAAATTGCAAGAACAAAATATAATTATTTTTTTAACTATATGTTGTGTGAAATGGCCCCCGCTATACTGGTGGTTGTATAACAGGGGCATTGGTGAGGATTGTTAATGGCCTTTGTAGTAACTTGTAAATAACCAGCCAATGATAGTTAGAAGACCACCTGTTCCGACCATCCAAATTTTATTGATCCGTTTTTGTAGCCAACCCCTTTCGTCTTTACACTCTTTAAATTCTTTTTCGGCAGCTTCTATTAAAGTAGTAAC
>JAAETN010000186.1 GCA_024228355.1 Maribacter sp.
CAAACGTCTCCGTCGCCATCCGCGCTTGAAAAGAATTAAAAGTGATCTCACATACATTTAACCCTTGGCTAATTTGAATCACAAAAAAAGGATTCAATCGGGATTTCTCTTTGCTACAATCGCTATGCTCGGTCAGTTTCAGAATTGTATCTTCGTCTTTTTCTTCCTTACCCGGTATAATTTCCATACCCATTTCAATCTCTGCCATTATTCACCTCACTTTCTTTTATAAGTTGCCCATTTCCGACACTTACAATATGGGCATATTAAAGGGGTTTTCACCCTCGACCACCATTCTTTCTTACACTTCTTACACTTTAGTTTTTTTGGTTCAAATTTATTATTCATAAGATAAGCTTTTTATTTTTAAACCCTTTCTAAAAGTTAGACTGCAACTATGATATCATTAATGTCTAGTTGTTTTTTTGCAATTGCCAACACGATTTTTGATACTGGATAAGTTTTGTCGCTAGAAATAACTTTAAAATAATCGCCCACTGGCAAGTCAATAACAATAACCCCATCCATGTCAGCTAATGGCTGTTTCAATACCTGACTTTGACCAAGCGCGTTTTTTTTTGTTACATAATATTTCATTTTTAACCCCTTTCTAATAAAGTTTAACTTTCCTTACTTCTGAGTATATTGTATCATATGATATGATACATGTCAACAGACAAAATATAATTATTTTTTTAACTATATGTTGTGTGAAATGGCCCCCGCTATACTGGTGGTTGTATAACAGGGGCATTGGTGAGGATTGCTATAAATCTAGTGGCCTTTATAATGACTTGTAAATAACCAGCCAATGATAGTTAGAAGACCACCTGTTCCGACCATCCAAATTTTATTGATCCGTTTTTGTAGCCAACCCCTTTCGTCTTTACACTCTTTAAATTCTTTTTCGGCAGCTTCTATTAAAGTAGTAAC
>JAAETN010000187.1 GCA_024228355.1 Maribacter sp.
ACAAGGATGACAGGACTACGTTTACCGACCCCACTCTGGTTGAGCATTTGATAAAACGTCTTGAAGAAAAACACTTCAAGAATATAAAAATTGCGGAGGCAGAGTGCACCCTGAGCGTTTTCTTCCAAAACAGGGATGTAAAAGCAGTTGCAAAATATATCGGCTACAAAGATTCCTCATTAGACAGGATTATTGACATGACTGAAGGCAATAATACTGAAGAAGTGGATTTCGGCGGCAGACTCGGCCGCCACCCTGTGGACAAGGATTGGGCCAATGCTGATTTCAGGATATCCTTTGCAAAAAACAAAACCCATTCCTATGCCTTTTATACGTTAACCATGAAGAACATTTACGGTGCATTGTCCAAGAAATACAAATACAAAGTTTATCACCATGAATTTGATGATATCTATGGGACCACTATTGATTTCATAAAGAAGTATAAAGTCAATTTTGGGTTTATTGATGCCATAATTGGTGCTGACGGCCCCTTTGGTATTTTTGCAGACCCTTGTCCACAACTTACTAAGACCATTATAGGAGGTGAGGATATTGTTGCCGTTGATTGGGTTGGTTCAGGAAAAATGAGCCTGGACCCAATGATCTCAAAATATATGCAGGAGGCGGTTAAGGCATTCGGTAAGCCCAGGATTAAAATTGTGGGTGATGGAAGAACGTATAAATACTGGGCAAATATACCCAGGATGGCAAGTATTTTCTCACATGAAATGCTTGACAAGCATTACTCGTTCGGATTCGTAATATACTATACTTTGAGTGAGATGGATACTAACGCATTTCCCTCACAACCGTCACAGTCCGAATTCATTAATTCACTAAGAGATATGGCGGCCCCGATCAGGGAGTTAATATATAAAGAACCAGACCAACAACCTTCAGGGTTGCATAATTTTATTAACCAAATAGCTATCAGGATGATGCAATAAAATCTTTCGTTATTCTAGTCTCTTTTGGAAGAAAAAGAAATCAGACTGATGGACCGAATGATTATGAAGAAAGGTTTTTTTATAAATTTGAATGCGGTGGCTATCCTTTCTTTGTTCTTGACGAATGTACTCAAAGATTCAAATTTGATAATGAAGAGAGTGGTAAATATTTTGGAATCTCACCACGAAAAATTCATATATATTAGCTTTTAATAAAGATAAATTCTTGTACTTTTTTTTAGGAGAAGGGTCATGA
>JAAETN010000188.1 GCA_024228355.1 Maribacter sp.
TGATTTCAACAGAAATCCGAGAATACCTGCCGCTACTATTTGTGGGATTACGATAAAAAAGTTGAAAACTCCCATATAATATCCCATTTTGTTTGCAGGTAAAATACTGGAAAGCATGGCATAGGGCATCGAAAGAATACTGGCCCAGGCGATACCTACTCCTATCATAGATACCAATAGCATGTTCGGATCTTTTATAAAGAAGATTGAAATCAATCCGATTCCCCCCAAAACCAAGGCCATCAGGTGGGTAACACGTCTACTTGTTTTCTTGGCCACAATTGGCAATAAAAATGCCACCACGGCTGCAATACCGTTATATATTGCAAAACAAATGCCTACCCAATCAGCACCCTCATTATATAAGGCCGAAGTGGTATCAGATGTGCCATAAACATGGCTAGTTACTGCTGAGGTAGTATAGATCCACATTGCAAAAAGTGCGAACCAAGAAAAGAACTGCACAAATGCCAACTGCACCATGGTTTTGGGCATTTTGAAAATACCCATAAAGGATTCTTTTAAACCTGTAAAAACACCTGTTTCAGCATTTTCCAGTTTTAGTTTTTCCAAATCGTCTGGCGGATACTCTTCTGTTTTAAAAACCGTCCACATCACGGCGCAGAAATAGGCAATTCCCCCTAAATAAAAAGACCATTTTACAGCATCGGGGATACTGCCATCAGCCGCTACGTTGCTTATTCCGAACCAATTCGTGAAAATGTAGGGTAGGGCAGATGCAACAACGGCTCCGATACCGATAAAGAAACTTTGCATGGCAAATCCACTAGTGCGCTGCGAGTTTGGTAGCATATCCCCTACAAAGGCTCTAAATGGTTCCATACTAATATTTATAGAGGCATCCATTAACCAAAGCATAATTACGGCCATCCAAAGGGCAGTGGAATTGGGCATGGCAAATAATGCTATTGTTGCCAAAATTGCTCCAATTGCAAAGAATGGTCTTCTTCGGCCCCATTTTTTGTGCCAAGTGCGATCACTATAGTATCCAACAATGGGTTGAACCAATAATCCTGTGACCGGTGCAGCAAGCCAAAGAATGGGGAGTTCATCTTTTAAAGCTCCAAGCGTTTCGAAAATTCGACTCACATTGGCATTCTGTAACGCAAAACCAAACTGGATTCCTAA
>JAAETN010000189.1 GCA_024228355.1 Maribacter sp.
GATACAACCAGAGCATCTGTTTATGACAAGTATATGTTAGACAACTATGCTGGAATGGGCGAGACCGGATATGAAGGTAGAGCTTTAAACAAAGACCAGGACTTAATTTGGGATACTTCTGATTATCCAGACGAATATTATGCTGAGGTTATGGACTCGCTGTACATTCCGGAAGAAGAATCGTACAATGGCCAAAGAACTGTTGATGTTACAACTTTGAAGTATAAATACAGTTGGATGGATATCGAATCTGCTGCCCGTTCAAGAACCGGAAGCCGAAAAGATTTCATCCGTCAAGAGGAATTGGAAATATATCCTGATACAACAGTATGGATTAGGGATTTCGAATATTCTTATAATGAACCAATGCACAATGATTATTTCTGGCATGATGCGTATAGCGATTATCCAGTTGTTGGGATTTCTTGGAAACAAGCTCAGGCTTTTTGTAATTGGAGAACCAAGTACAAGAATGATGACCAAAAAAATAAAGGCAAGCAATTTGTCAATAAATTCAGATTGCCTACCGAAGCTGAATGGGAGTATGCCGCAAGAGGTGGTATTGAAGGTGGAACATATCCGTGGGGTGGTCCTTATGTAATTAGTGATACAGGTTGCTTTATGGCAAACTTTAAACCACAGCGTGGTGACTATGCAGCCGATCAAGCATTATATACCGTAGAGGCCAAGTCTTACGAACCAAATGATTTCAACTTGTACAATATGGCCGGAAATGTATCTGAGTGGACAAACTCAAGTTACGATCCAAGTTCTTACGATTATGTATCTACTATGAACCCTAATGGCGGTGATGGTAGTAACGCAAGAAAAGTGATCAGAGGCGGTTCATGGAAAGATGTTGCTTACTTCTTGCAAGTGAGTACAAGGGATTATGAATATACAGATTCTGCCCGTAGTTATGTAGGTTTTAGAACCGTTCAGGATTATATGGGAGAAGAAGATTCAACACAATAATAGAATTATATTAAATCATAAATACATCTCGATTAAATCGGGGACAATCAAATTTTAACCAAATACTTATTATTAACATAAATTAAATTTAATATTATGGCACAGTCAAAATCAACAAAAAAATTATTTAACATGGCCTACGGGCTGGGAGCATCGGTAGTAATTATTGGTGCATTATTCAAGATTCTTCACTGGGAATTTGGCCCACTAACTGGTGGTTTATTATTGGCAGTAGGTCTTATAACTGAAGCACTTATCTTTGCTATTAGTGCATTTGAACCAGTGGAAGATGAGTTCGATTGGTCTTTAGTGTACCCGGAATTAGCTGGAGGTATGTCTATTGGAAAAGACAATGAACTGGAAGAATTAAAGGATACTGAAACTTCATTATCCAAGAAATTGGATAACCTTTTAGAAGAAGCTGGTATTGATGCCAGTCTTATGGAAAGTTTAGGTTCTAGCATCAAGGATTTCGAAGGTGCTGCAAAAGGTCTCGCCCCTACAGCTGATGCTATGCAGTCTACTCAGAAGTATTCTGAAGAAATGGTACATGCTGCTGCTCAAATGGAGTCTTTGAACAGTTTGTATAAAGTACAGTTAGAGAGTGCAAGTAAGCAAGCTACAGTAAACGAGGAAGTAGTGCAGAATGCAAGTGCGCTTAAAGATCAAATGGAATCTTTGGCCACTAACCTTTCTTCATTGAACGGAGTTTACGGTGGTATGTTAACCGCAATGAATAGAAACTAATTAGAGTATTAGTCCAAACCCAAATCAATTAATCAATAATATCTAATTAGAAAACATGGCATCAGGAAAATTATCACCACGTCAGAAGATGATCAACTTAATGTACTTGATCTTCATCGCGATGTTGGCCTTAAATATGAGTAAAGAAGTTTTAGCTGCATTCGGTATCATGAATGAAAAGCTAGAAGCTTCTAATATAAAGACGACCGCAAGCAATGACGCATTCTTGGGAAGTCTGGAAACCAAGGCTTCTGAAGATGCGGCCAAATACGAAAAGCTGTATCAGAATGCCCAGAAGATAAAATCAATGTCCCAAGAGTACTTTGATTATCTTGAAGGTATTAAAACAGGAATGACCAAAGGTCTTGAAGATACCAAGGATTATGAACGTATGGACAATGCTGATTTCTTAGATCAAATGTTGTTTCAAGGAGATAACCTTTCAAAAGATGGAAAGGAATTCATGAAGAGACTTACTGATTACCGTACGCAAGTTGCAGCAATTGCTCCAGCTAGTTTAAAAGAAACGGTTAATTTACGTTTCCAAACAGGGGACGAGAAGGGTAAAGTCGAAAAAAGAGATGGCACCAAACAAGATTGGATCAACTATAATTATGAAGGGTATCCTTTAATAGCTTCTTTGGCTAAATTAACAGCACTACAGGCCGATGTGAAGGCAACTGAGGAAGATGCATTGAAGTCAATGTTGGAAGGTGAGTTGACCAGCCAAGTATCATTGAAGAATTTTGCGACATCACTTGCTGCAAGTAAATCTGCATTCTATACAGGAGAAAAGTATGATGGTAAGATCATTATCAGTAAAACTGATGCTTCTTCCACTCCTGTTAGAGCTGAATTGACCCTTGACGGAAGAAAGCTTTCTGAGGGGAAAGACTATGCTTTTGAGGCAGGTGGAATTAAAATGCTGATTGGTGCCGGTTCTGCCGGTGATCATGAAATAGCTGGTACAATGTTCTTTATGCAGGATGGCGAAGAAATTCCAGTTGAGGTCAAGAACAGTTTTGCAACAATTAGCAAGCCTAATGCTGCTTTGATAGCTGCGGATAAGATGAACGTTGTTTATCGAGGTGTTGCCAACCCCATGTCTATTTCTATTCCTGGTATCCCTGATAATAAGGTTACTGCATCAGCTCCTGGACTTTCCAAGAGAAGTGCTAGTAAATATGTCATGAATCCTGGTAAGGGTAGAACGGTAAGAATAGTTGCCTCTGGTATTTTGCCTGATGGTCAGCGTATTTCTACTCCAGCTGAATTTAGGATTAAGGATATTCCGAGACCAGCTGGTTCTATTAGAGGGGAATCGGGCAGTGCCAAAATGCCAAGAAAAAACTTGGAAATTGCAACTGTTGGCGCCTTATTGGAAGACTTTGATTTTGATTTGAATTTAAAAGTAAGTGGATTTAAATTCAAAGTACCAGGTCAACCTACTGTAAGCGTAAAAGGTAATAAACTTGACTCAAGAGCTAAATCAGCCTTGAGAAGAGCTAGGCGTGGTGACGCTGTTCAGATATTTGATGTTAATGCCTATATCACGAACAATAAGAGCTACAAACTTAAAAAAGTTTCTCCAGTTATTATAGAGATAACAAACTAACAAGTAGTATATATAAATTATAGTTTTATGAATTGGAAGAATGTTTTATTAATCGGAGCTGTTAGTCTACTGCCCGCATCAATTATGGCCCAAGCAAATATATTAAATGCTAAGAAGCCACAAGAGATTGGTGTTAGGACAGAAGCTCAAAAAGCCATGGACAATGATGCTCCCTTAGAGTATGGTTATGTTGATGATAGGGATATCCTATGGTCGAAAACCGTATGGGAGACCATTGACTTGGATGAACGAGTTAACTTTCCGCTATACTATCCTATAGACACCGTTGATATTGGTGCCGATAGACGTTCATTATACGATGTTCTTTTAAAGAACATTAAAAATGGAAAATTAGAGGATGTTTATGTGGATTCTTATTTTACTGAAAAAAGAGTTTTCAGTGATTTGGCAGCTACTTTGTCTAAAGTCGATACCACCGATATGGGATATGAACAGATAAATGCCGGTGAGGAACTCTCTGCTGAATTTATTAATGAGCGAGATTTGACCGCTGCAGATATCGAGGAGTATCGCATTAAAGGAATCTGGTATTTTGATAAGCGCCAAGGAGAATTAAAATACCGTTTATTGGGTATTGCTCCTGTTGCTCCAGATGTCAACTTTATTGATGATGAATCTATGGACCCTGCAGATGCCAAGGTTGAACTTTTCTGGGTGTGGTACCCAGGTGCCAGGCAGCTATTACATGATGCCAAAGTTTTTAACCAACGCAACTCGGCGCAGCCCATATCTTTTGATATGTTGTTGAACGCTCGAAGGTTCAATGGGGTCATATATCGTGAGGATAATGTTCACGGAGATCGTAAGGTTAACGATTATATTGCTGATAATGCCTTGTTCCAATTATTGGAGGCCAAACGAATTAAAGAGGTCATCAGAGATAGGGAACAAGATATGTGGGCATACTAAGTATAATTTTTCCAATTCAATATAGAATGAAAACCCTGACGGCATCGTCAGGGTTTTTTTGTTTAAGTAGTCTTCTTTGTATTTAGGCTTGACGTGTTTTTGGCTTTGGTTACCTTTGTAAGATGAATGATTATTTGGTTGTTGGTTTGGGTTTGGCAGGCATTTCTTTCTGCGAACAATTGGAAAGAAACAAAAAGACCTACAAAGTATTTAACGATACTTCTCAAATCTCTTCACTCGTTGCAGGCGGATTGTACAATCCAATAATCCTTAAAAGATTTACATTGGCTTGGAATGCCGATAGCCAATTGGAAACTGCAATGCACTTTTACAAACAACTTGAAATAAAATTGAATGTTAAACTGGATTGTAAAATTCCCATTTACAGAAAATTCGCATCTATTGAAGAACAAAATCTTTGGTTTGAAGCTGCAGACAAACCAAAGCTCAGCAAGTTCCTTTCCATGGAAATTATCGAAAATAGGAATGAATGTATTAACGCATCCTTTGGCTTAGGTCAAGTGTTATATACAGGTAGAATAGATACCAAGAGATTGGTTGACGCCTATGTAGCATTCCTCATTAAAAGTGATAACCTTATAAGTGAAACTTTTGACTTCGACAATCTCATTATCCATAAAGAACATATAGAATACAAATCCATTAAGGCCAAAAAAATTGTTTTCTCTACAGGGTTTGGTTTAAAATCGAATCCGTATTTCGATTACCTTCCTTTAACAGGTAATAAGGGTGAACTCCTGACTATAAAAGCCCCTAAATTAAAAGAGAATAATATTATAAAATCCGCGGTGTTCATTATACCATTGGGAAATGATTTGTATAGAGTCGGTGCCACTTATGAACGGACAGACAAGTCAAATAGTCCTACTGAAGCGGCAAGAAAGGAATTGTTGGAGAAGTTACAGACATTTTTAAACTGTGATTACGAAATTGTTGATCATGTTGCCGGCATTAGGCCAACAGTGGCCGATAGGAGACCTTTAGCAGGCTTACATCCTGAATATAGTAATCTAATAGTATTAAATGGGTTTGGTTCTCGTGGTGTACTGATTGCGCCAACTGTTTCATATCAACTTTATAACCACATAGAAAAAGGGGAAATGCTACCTCCGGAAATCGATATTAATAGGTTCTCAAAACGATTCGCAGCTAAGAGGTCTTAACCACTTTTTTTGAATCATAATGCACGAAGAAATTAATCCATATATTCCTTGACAATCGTATGATTACAGGCAAAAAAACAATCAAGGTGGCTACAATTGAAATGAAGGCATTGATCAAAGAGGTGCCGATAAACAAAAAGGAGATTATAAAAGCCGCCACAGCGAATGCAATACCAACGGCATAACTAACATACATGGCGCCATAAAAAAAAGACGGTTCAATTTTGTATTTTGTATTACAGTGTGAACAGCGCTCGTACATTTTGAATAGATTTCCCAATCTATATGGGTTTTTATCAATATACATGCTTTCATTATGGCATTTAGGGCAACTTCCTGTTAAAATGCTGTAGAGTTTGTTTCCTTTTTTTAACATTTGCAAATGTTTTGGCGAAAATACGGTATTGCTCGCTTTTATAATGTAACATAGGTCACAGAATATGCTTAACATCCATAATCTTTCGGTCTCTTTTGGGGGCGAATATTTGTTTGAAGAAATAGCGTTTAGACTAAATGCAGGCGACCGCGTTGGTCTAATTGGTAAAAATGGTGCGGGTAAATCAACCTTATTAAAACTATTGTCGAAAGACATGCCTATTGATTCTGGGACCATAGCTACTGAAAAGAATGTAAAGATAGGTTTCCTGAGGCAGGACATTGATTTTGAACAAGGGCGAACGGTATTAGAAGAAGCCTACCATGCTTTCGAGGAAATCAAGGCACTGGAATTTAAGTTGGATAGGATAAATCATCAGCTTGCTGAGCGAACGGATTACGAAAGTGAGGAGTATCATAAATTAATGGTGGATCTAAATGATTTTACGCATCATTACGAAATTATCGGAGGATATAATTACCAGGGTGAGACTGAGAAAATTCTTCAGGGGTTAGGTTTTAAACGAAAGGACTTTGATAAGAATACAGATACCTTTTCAGGCGGTTGGCGTATGCGTATTGAGATAGCCAAACTTCTACTTCAAAGCAATGATGTATTGCTGCTGGACGAACCTACAAACCACTTGGATATAGAATCGATTATCTGGCTTGAACAATTTTTGAATAATTACACAGGGGCTGTGGTCATAGTTTCACACGATAAAATGTTCCTGGATAATGTAACGAACAGAACTATTGAAATATCTTTAGGTAGAATTTATGATTATAATAAGCCATATTCGCAGTTTTTAAAACTAAGGAGCGAGATAAAGGAACAACAACTCAATGCCCAAAAGAATCAGGAGAAAGAAATTCAGCAAGCAGAACGTTTGATTGAAAAATTCAGGGCAAAGTCCACTAAGGCCTCGATGGCCCAATCCCTTATAAAGAAATTAGATAAGATGGAGCGTATTGAAGTGGATAAAGACGATAATTCCGTAATGAATTTACGTTTCCCGATTTCAATTACACCAGGAAAAGTTATTGCAGAAATAAATGATCTATCCAAAAGTTATGGGGATAACTTAGTACTCAAGAATATTGATCTGCTTTTGGAACGGGACAGTAAAACGGCATTTGTAGGTCAAAATGGTCAGGGTAAATCAACATTGGCCAAGATAATGGTTGGTGAATTAGAGCATGAAGGAAAGTGTAAGTTGGGCCATAATGTACAGATAGGTTATTTTGCCCAAAACCAAGCTGAGTATCTAGATGGTAGAAAAACGGTTTTGGATACTATGATAGATGCGGCCAATGAGAAAAATAGAAGCAAGGTCCGTGATATTCTGGGTTCCTTCCTTTTTAGTGGGGAAGAGGTAGATAAATATGTAAAAGTACTTTCTGGCGGTGAACGTAATAGACTGGCCTTGGCTAAAATGTTATTGCAGCCCTTTAATGTTTTGGTTATGGATGAGCCTACCAATCACCTTGATATTAAATCAAAGAATGTTTTAAAACAGGCATTGCAGCGTTTTGAGGGCACTTTGATTCTTATTTCACATGATAGGGATTTTCTTCAAGGGCTTACCAACAAGGTTTATGAATTCAGGGATAGAAAGATCAAAGAATATTTGGGCGATATCGATTATTATTTGGAACAACGCAAAGTGGCCGATTTTAGGGCTATTGAGAGAAAAAAAAACAATACAGTAAAGAAGGTCAAGACAGAAAAGCAGTTGAATTCCTTTGAAGATCAAAAGAAATTAAAATCCTTAAAGAACAAGTTGAGTGCCGTTGAAAGCAAAATTTCAACACTTGAAAAAGAAATCTCAGAAATAGACCATAGTTTATTAATGGATTATGACGCTACCATTGCAAAAGCCAACTTTTTTGATTCGTACCAAGGTAAAAAGAAAAGTCTGGAAGATCTTATGGTGCAATGGGAAGAGATAACGATAAGTTTAGAAGAAATCATCTGATATACCGATATGTTTTTGTTTTATTTTCCTACACCACAAGAAATTGAGCTTTCACAACATTGTGGAGCACTTTAACGATAAAAATTGCTTTTCATCCGTTAATATATGTAATTTGTAGGGTAATTCTTAAGTATTGAATTGGTCTTAAGCATATTTTAACGAAGTGTGTTATGAAAAAAATATTTTGTTTGTTGCTGTTATGTGTTCTGTCAAGCAATATGATATTTGCCGATATTTCCGATGATGAAAAACAGGCCCTAATAGACCTATATAATAGTACCGACGGTGAAGCTTGGAAGAACTCATGGGATATTAAGTCATCTTACAAAAAATGGAATGGGGTTAAAGTGGTGAACGACCATGTTGTTGAAATTAATCTATTTCATAATAATTTATCAGGTACTATACCAGAAAGCATTGTAAAGCTTGTTCATCTCAAAAAACTAAACTTGGCATTCAATTCCATTTCAGGGGAATTGCCTAACGGTTTGGGTTTGTTAAAAGAATTAAGGGTCTTGAAACTTGAAATGAACCGTATCAAGGGTACCATCCCAAATTCAATAGGAATGATGGTCAACTTAATAGAGTTATCGGTTTTTAATAATTTCTTATCAGGAAGTATTCCCGATAGTATTGGAAATCTCAAAAAATTAAAAATACTTAATTTATCAAGCAATAATTTAAGAGGTGCAATCCCCAATAGTCTGGGCAGTTTGTCCCAATTGGAAAGCTTGGGTCTTTTTGAAAATGGATTATACGGTGATATACCCCGCGAAATTGGTAATCTTAGTAAGTTAAAGGAATTGGTCTTGGCAAATAATCGGTTTGGGGGTGAAATTCCTGCAGAATTTGGGCAATTGGCCAGTTTGGAAATATTTCAGATTCAAAACAATGATTTTAACTCATTCGAGAATTTAGGAATGATGGATACAAAGGGAATATTGGTCTTTGATTATGATAAGGATGATGCAAACTTGGAATTCAAAGACATAAACTTCAGTAAAACTAGGATGGCCGACACAAAGTTTGAAGATGTTGAGGATTAGTTAGTGGTTCATAGTTTTAGTTAGTTTAGTTAAAAGGGATGCAAATGCATCCCTTTTTTGTTTTAATAAAGTTTTAACATTAGTTGCATATGCAACTAAATTGTTTTGTTGTAGCTTCGCTCGGTGAAATTTGTAGAAGAGCATATCGATTTTGAGAATTCAATTGGTCCTTGGCTAGGTAAGACCTCAAAAATTGTAGATTATTATTTGCACGAACTGCTTCTAAAGCAAGGTTTGGATCTAAGTAAGGAGCAAATGATTACGCTTAAGAAGTTGCATGATAGAGATGGGTTGAATCAAAATGAATTGGCACTCCTAACTTTTAGGGATAAATCCTCATTGGCTCGATTACTCTCGAAAATGGAAAAGAAAAATTATATCCTAAGAAAACAAAGTAAAGAGGATAAACGCATAAATGAGGTATTCTTAACCAATAAAGGAAGAGCGGTTTTTAAACAATCAAAACCGGCCATAAGAAAGTTCATGGCTATAATGGAGCAAAATATCACCTCAGAAGAACGAAAACACATGATTAAAATTTTAAGAAAAATACAATTCAATTTCACGCAGGAAGAAGTAGCATTATAACCAACATTATGAGAAAGATAATATTAAGCGTTTTAGGTGTTTTGATAATTGTGGCATCTGTCTTTGTAGCAAAAATGATAATTGACAGTAAGACCAATTCAAGAACCCAGGTTGAAAAGGTGGTCAAAACTGTTTTCGCTGAGCAAATACAAAATGGAACAATTCCTATAGTCGTACCGGCAAATGGAAATTTAAGAGCAAAGAACCGTATGGAGCTTTATGCTGAGGTGCAAGGCGTATTCAGAGGAGGCAATAAATTGTTTCGTCCAGGTCAAAAGTATGGAAAGGGCGAAACTATCATTCGAATAGATGCCAATGAATATAAGGCGAATGTACAATCTGCCAAGAGTAATCTGTATAATCAATTGACCTCTATAATGCCGGACCTAAGGTTGGATTATCCTGATATCTTTCCTAAATGGCAGGCCTATCTTTCAGGATTTGATATGGGGAAGACTACCCCAAACCTACCTCAAATGACCTCGGAAAAGGAAAAATTCTTTATTTCCGGAAGGGGCATATTGACAACCTACTACAATGTTAAGAATATGGAACAAAGGCTTTCAAAATACAGAATTTCAGCTCCTTTTACTGGAGTTTTGACTGATGCCTTGGTTACCGAGGGTACACTCATTAGGGCTGGTCAAAAGTTGGGTGAATTTATTAATACAGGTGTTTACGAGCTCGAAGTCTCAATTAGTAAGAATTTTAGTGATTTGCTTAAGGTTGGCGAGCAAGTAGCTCTTATGAATCTTGACAAAACCAAGAACTATATGGGCAGGGTAATCCGTATCAATGGGAGCGTGGATCAGGCCACTCAGACAATCAAGGCATTTATTGAGGTTAGGGATAGTAACTTAAGAGAAGGAATGTACCTGGAGGCGAATTTGAATGCAAAAGAAGAAACAAATGCCATCGAAATTGATAGGAATTTATTATTGGAAAACAACCAGATTTTTGTCGTACGTGATTCCATTTTAGATATAATCGATGTTAAGCCTGTTTATTTTTCAGATAAAAAAGTGGTGTTGAAAGAGGTTCCGGATGGTACGACAATTTTAAGTAAGCCATTGATGGGTGCGTATACCGGAATGTTAGTCAAGAAATATCAAGGGAGTGACGATGTTGAATCAATAAAACCTGCAAAGTAATGAGGAATGTAATCGCGTATTTCATAAAATACCATGTGGCTGTAAATGTCATTATTATTGCCTTTGCCATCTTTGGTATTATGGGGGCTTTTTCATTGAAATCATCATTCTTTCCGCTTACGGATTCCAAAAATGTATTTATAAATATTACCTATCCTGGAGCTTCGCCTCAAGAGGTAGAGGAAGGGATTGTACTGAAAATTGAAGATAACCTAAAGGGTTTGGAGGGTGTTGAACGTGTTACCTCAACCTCGAGGGAGAATAGTGGAAGTATTAACGTTGAGATTGAAAAAGGTAGGGATATAGATTTTATGCTGTTACAGGTTAAAAACGCAGTTGATCGCGTGCCAACCTTCCCTACAGGAATGGAGCCCTTGATCGTGTCAAAACTTGAGGCCATACGACAAACCATCAGTTTTGCCATAAGTGGTGAGAAGGTACCTCTGGCTACCTTAAAACAAATTGGGAGACAAATTGAAAACGATATTAGGGCCATTGAAGGTATTTCACAGATAACAATATCAGGATATCCCCAAGAGGAAATAGAAATTGCGGTAAACGAGAATAGTTTGCTGGCCTACAATTTATCTTTTACAGATGTTTCAAGAGCGGTAGGAAATGCCAATATATTGGTTACCGGGGGTAATATTAAAACAAGTGCTGAGGAGTATTTGATTCGCGCAAATAATAGATCGTACTATGGCGATGAGCTTTCGAATGTTATTGTAAAGGCTGACCCTAATGGCCAAACGATTCGACTTAAAGACGTAGCGATTATACGTGATCGATTTTCGGAAACCCCTAATGCCTCTTATTTTAATGGTAACATGTCCGTGAGTACTACAATTACTAGTACAAATACCGAAGATCTTATTGATTCTGCGCAAAGGGTGAAGGATTATGTGGCCGAGTTCAACCAAAAGTATAATAATGTACAGTTGAGCGTAGTTAGTGATCAGTCGAAGACACTAACGCAAAGGACAGAATTACTGACTGAAAATGCCATGATGGGTATAGCATTGGTGCTATTGTTTCTATCACTCTTTTTGAATACTAGGTTGGCTTTTTGGGTAGCTTTCGGACTTCCCATTGCCTTTTTGGGAATGTTCGCATTTGCCGGTTTCTTCGATGTAACTATCAATGTACTATCGTTATTTGGGATGATTATAGTAATCGGTATTCTCGTTGATGACGGAATTGTCATTGCAGAGAACATCTACCAGCATTATGAGAAAGGGAAATCCCCGATACAAGCCGCTATTGATGGTACCATGGAGGTGATTCCGCCTATAGTCTCGGCAATTATTACAACCATTTTAGCTTTTTCCATCTTCTTGTTTTTAGATGGTAGGATCGGTGAGTTTTTTGGGGAGGTTTCGGTCATTGTAATCTTGACCCTTGTGGTTTCGTTGGTTGAAGCCTTAATAATACTACCTGCACACTTGGCACATTCCAAAGCACTTCAGCCTGTTGATAAAAAAGAGAAGACTGGCGTTGCTGCCGCTTTTTCCAAACTAAGGGTCATTAACCAAGCGGGCGATAATTTTATGAAGTGGATGCGGGATAATATGTATAGTCCTACCCTGAAGTTTGCATTAAAGTATAAGATGTTGACCTTCGGAATATTCGCTATGCTATTGATTTTGACATTCGGTTCTATTGGAGGAGGTATTATTAGAACTTCGTTTTTTCCGCAAATAGCAAGTGATAGGGTACAGGTAGAGTTGCTGATGCCAAATGGAACGAATGAGAAAGTAACAGATTCCATTATTTCATTGATTGAAGACAAGGCTGAAATTGTTAACCAGGAGCTCACAGAAAAATACTTAAAAGGAATTGATAAAAACCTTTTCGAAAATGTGATACGAAGAGTAGGTCCTGGATCGTCAGCGGCCACATTGACGATTAATCTGTTGCCGGGGGAAGAAAGGCCAGATGCAGTCCGCTCCAGTTTGGTTACGAATCGATTAAGGGAATTGGTAGGTCCTGTAATCGGTATTGAGAGTTTAATTTATGGTTCAGGAGGCAATTTTGGAGGAGATCCCGTTTCGGTTTCTCTTTTAGGAAATAATATTGCAGAATTAAAAGCAGCCAAGACTGAATTGAAAGCCGCTATGATCAACAATTCAGCTTTGAAGGATGTTGCGGACAATGACCCGGCAGGTATTAAAGAAATACGATTGGACCTTAAGGAAAACGCCTATTTGTTGGGATTGGATTTGAGAACTGTCATGAACCAGGTAAGGGCCGGTTTCTTTGGGACCCAAGCACAACGTTTTCAACGTGGACAGGATGAAATTCGTGTATGGGTACGTTATGATCGCGAAAACCGTTCTTCAATTGCCGATTTGGATGAAATGCGTATTGTTACTCCAAGCGGCAATCGCGTGCCAATAAAAGAGATTGCCAATTATAGTATTGAAAGGGGAGATGTGGCGATTAACAGATTGGAAGGTAGACGGGAAATACAACTAACCGCAGATTTACAAGATGCAAAGACGACCAGTGCAACTGATATTATGGCTGAAATACAAAGCGATATTATGCCAGAGATTCTATCTAAATACCCTACGGTATCACCTTCTTATGAAGGTCAAAATAGGGAAGCTGGTAAAATGATGAAATCCTTGAATGCAGTTGGTATTGCCGTTTTGTTATTGATCTATATAACTATTGCATTTACCTTTAGAAGCTTCAGTCAGCCATTAATGTTATTACTGCTCGTACCATTTAGTATTACGGCTGTGGGCTGGGGCCACTGGATTCACGGTTTTCCTATCAACATTCTTTCTGGGTTGGGAGTTATTGCCCTAATTGGGATCATGGTCAATGATGGACTGGTCCTAATTGGCAAATTCAATGGAAACTTAAGACAGGGAATGAATTTTGATGATGCACTTTTTGAAGCTGGTCGGTCAAGATTTAGGGCCATCTTTTTAACCTCTGTAACCACTATTGCTGGCCTTGCACCTTTGATGCTCGAGACAAGCAGACAAGCCCAATTCCTGATACCAATGGCCATTTCCATTGCCTACGGTATTGCATTTGCGACGGTATTGACATTGATAATGCTGCCAATATTCCTTGCTTTTAGCAATAAGGTTAAAGTAAGCTCAAAATGGTTGAAAACTGGTAAGGATATTACTAAGGAGGAAGTTGAGAGAGCTATTAAGGAACAAGCCGAGGAAGTACACTTAAATGTTGCGGTTTCGGCGAAACACAATGGATAAAAACCAAAAGGAATTAGTCAATCTTAGATGATCATAAGAAATTGAAGTAAAAGAATAATGAAAAACAGTATAACATTTTTAATACTTTTTTGTTTAGCAGTAACTGGATTGTCTGCTCAGGAAAAAATGCTTTCAAAGGAAGATGCCATTGCCCTTGCTTTAGAGAACAATTATGGCATTAATGTAGCCAAAAACCAAGTTGAGGTAGCGAAAAACAACAAGAGTGTTTTGAACTCAGGTTATTTACCTACGGCTACGACCACTGCTGGAGCTTCCTATAATCGTTTGGACAGTTCTACGGAATATCCAGGGCAATTTGAAGAAAATGGTGAGCCTAGAGCCGATTTGGAAATAGATAAAGCTGAATCTCAGACCTATAATTCTGGACTTAATTTAGGTTATACACTTTTTGATGGTCTAGGAAGACATTACAATTTTAAAAAGCTAAAAGAGCAGTACCAATTAACTGAGTTACAGGCTCGTGAAACTATTGAGAATACCTTGCTACAACTCTTTAGTGTCTATTTTGAAGTGGCTAGGCTCACTGAGAATGAGAATGTTCTTAAACAGGCATTGGAAATTTCAAGGGACCGTTTTAAAAGATCGGAGTATGCCTTCGAATATGGGCAAAATACTAAATTGGATATCTTAAATGCGCAAGTTGATATTACCAATGACAGTATCAACGTTTTAAATGCTCGGCAAAAATTGGCTAATACCAAACGAGATCTTAATGTATTGCTAAATCAAAATTTGAATGACATCTATTCTGTTGACACGCTCATTAATTTTATTCCTAAGCTTCAGTTAAACGAATTTATTGAACAGGCCACGCAAAATAATGTCGCCATGTTGCAGACTGCGAAATCATTGAGTATTAATGCCTATGATATCAAAATTCAAAAGTCAGGATATTTACCTAAAATAGGTTTGAATGGATCTTATGGGTGGAATTTGAATCAGAGCGCTCCATCTTCTTTTATTCCAGGTCAAGTATTTCCGGGTTCTAATAGGAATAGTTCTAGTTTGGGTCTTGGTGCCAGTCTCACCTGGAACCTCTTCGATGGAGGAGGAACTACCGTTCGTGTCAAAAACTCAAAAATCGCATATCAAAATCAAGAACTATTGAAAAAGCAAATTGAACTTGAAGTTAATCGCGATATACAAAACTCATTGGCAATTTATGAAAACAGACTAGACATTTTTCATATTCAAGAACAGAACGTGCTTACCAATCAGAATAATTTTGAGCGGTCAAAAGAGCAGTTTCAACTGGGACGAATAACTTCGATTGAATTTAGACAGGCACAGATCAATCTTTTGAATGCACAGACCAACAAGAACCTCTCAAAATATGATGCTAAACTAGCAGAGCTCCAACTACTACAATTAACGGGTCAGTTGCTAAACGTGGAACTCTGAAAAATGTATGAACATTTCTTTCAATGCCCTTATTGTTGGGAAGAAATTTCAATGTTGGTAGATACATCAGTGATTGAACAAATCTATATTGAGGATTGCGAGGTTTGTTGTAATCCTATTGAAATTAGGGTAGCATTTTATAATAATGAACTGGTTTCGTTTGAAATCAAGTTTTTTGGACAGTAATCGAAGATTGTTTCCGGGGAATTCAAATTTTATACAAACATTATATCCTCTTCATCTTAATATATCGCAACATAGGCTTAAGCCGATTTTCGCTTGTTGTATTTAACATTCCCATGTAAAATTGTGATTCTCTGGTCAAGGATATTCCAAGATGCTTTCAGGACTTACATTTAGCTTTGAAAGGCGTATGAATATTATGGCTTTATTACTATTTTTTGACGTGAAAATTTAATAATTTTATCAAAAATCCACAAATGAAAATCCAACCAAAACGAATCACTAAATTTTCTTATCGTATTTTTTTGTTTTTCCTTGTCGCAACCGCAACATATTCTTGTAAATCATCCATTGCAACTGCTGAGCCAGCAAAGGAAAAGTCGAATTCCACTACGGAAAATGTAAATGAGATTTATACCGAGACCATACCTGTTGCCAATTTATCTTTTGATATGGTATTGGTACCTGAAGGGGAATTTCTGATGGGTAGTCCGGCTAACGAAGCAAATAGAAAAGAAGATGAAGGACCACAAAAACAAGTGGCCCTCGATGCGTTCTGGATGGGGAAATATGAGGTTAAATGGCGAGAGTTTGAGCTTTTCTTCAAGCAAAACCAGCCCCTTTTTGAAAGTTTGGAAGCAGATAAATTAAATGCTATTGATGCCGTCACTAGGCCGAGTCCGCCTTATGA
>JAAETN010000190.1 GCA_024228355.1 Maribacter sp.
ATGAGTATTGTACCAATCGCTCGTCCATTCCCAAACATTACCTGCCATGTCATACAAACCAAATTCATTGGGCGGATAGCTCTTAACCGGAGCGCGACGTTCAAAACCATCGACTTTGGTATTCCTTACGGGAAACTCTCCCTCCCAAGTATTGGCCATTTGTGATAATATGGAAACATCCTCACCCCAAAAAAAGGTGTTGCTTTCTTCAGTGCCTCGCGCAGCCCTCTCCCATTCGGCCTCGGTTGGCAAACGCCTTCCCGTCCATACGCAATAGGCCAATGCATCTTCATAGGAAATGTGTATTACCGGATGGCTATCCTTACCTTTGATACTACTGCCAGGACCATTAGGTTGTTTCCAATTAGCTCCAATTGTCCATCGCCACCATTGTGAAAAATCGAATAGATTGGGTACTGAACTTTTTGTTTTTTTAAAGGTCAAAGATCCGGGTTGCATAATCGAATCATGGGGCTTGGGTGTACCCTCAGGGAGTTGTTTTTTCATTTCTTCCCAATCAATTTTTCTTTCGGCAAGGGTTAAATAACCCGTTTCATCAACAAATTTCTTGTATTGGGTATTTGTTACTTCAGTCACATCCATAAAGAATCCATCAATAGCTACTTTATGAGCAGGTTGTTCATGGGCCATAGCCATTTTATCTTGTGGTACAGCTCCTTGCATGAATTCTCCTCCAGGTATCCAAACCATACCATCGGGGGTCTTAACATCTGATGGTTTATCAATTATCAATTCGGGAAATTCAACATCCCCCCTGCTTTTTTCTATTTCGTCAATCCGAGGTGTTTCATGCTCTTTCTTTTCACCGCAACCTAAAAAAGTGGTAGCTATCAAAAATCCAATGCAAAAAAATAATAATCGAAGTTTTGATTTCATGTAACTGAGCAAGATTTGTAAAGATATTTATATCTTCATATACCTAAAAAGAAATCAATGAAAAATAACACTATTATTTATTTAAGCATTTTTTCTATTCTAATGTCTGTAGGAAGTTGTGGTAAAAAAAAGAAAATGAACGAAGTGAATACAATTGAAAATGGTATAAAAAAAGATACCACTGATTCTGGAATTGCATTTAATGATTTTGAGGTGTCAATTGATGGTATTGATACAAGGCTGTATGTTTTGAAAAACAAAAATAATATTGAAGTGACTTTTTCGAATTATGGCCAACGGCTCGTTTCCTTAATGGTGCCAGACAAAAATGGGAAAATGGAAGATATAGTATTGGGCTACTCTTCAGTAGAACAATACAAAACAAACAGTGGTTATTTTGGTGCAATGATAGGTCGCTTTGGCAATAGAATTGCCAAAGGTAAATTTGAAATAGATGGAGTCGCTTACGAGTTGGCCCAAAATAATAATGGAAATCATCTTCATGGTGGAGAAAAAGGATTTGAATCAGTTGTTTGGGATGTTGATTCCGTCTCTCAAAGTTTTATTCGTTTTAA
>JAAETN010000191.1 GCA_024228355.1 Maribacter sp.
ATAGCGTCACCTCCTTTTTTACCCTGCCGTAGTTCTGCCCCTCTATAATTCAGGAGGGACAAAGGGCGGGTCTAAAAATTTTAAAGAACTCTTAAAGCTTAACGCATTGGCCTTAAATCAAAATGGATTTTTTTGTCCCCAGCCGCGCGCGCTGGCAAAATTTTATTATTATTTGGTTTTTCGGCATCCTTCATTTGAACATAAAAGTAGTTAACACTTTTTTTAGCAATACTGATTTTAGGCAAAGCTCAAGCATTAAAACAATGAGCCCATGTTCATTTGTTTTAATCAAATAAAATTTATTTGCGACTGGAAAAAAAAGATGGATCTTGTTCTTCAACGCAATCAAACAAAAGTTCAATCCAATCTTTTTCCTGTTCTTCTCCTGTCAGTATTTCCATAGGCGTTCTATCTTTTCTTTTGCCGTCTTTATAACGCCGATGATTATGATATAACATTATTAAATTCAAGGTTTCTTGTGTAACGTGATTCTTTGAGCTATTTAGATAAGGCCGAATTATTGAGTTAATACACTCCACTAAGGCTGAACTCTGAACGACATTGTCGAGCTTCATGTATACCTGTTCTTTGACAATATCAAATTCTTCTTGAAGATATCCTGTTGCCACTGCAGAGCAAAACTGTTCATTGCCTGCGCAGTACTTGGATCTATCGGCTTTTTTTGCTTTGATGGTAGCTTTGTTCCATTGCCATGCTAAACAAAGAGCCTGTAATGCCTCTTGATCAATAGGTAGCTGGTTAAGGTCGGCAACAACTGATTTTGCTACATCGAAATAGTTGAGCAAATCTGGCAGCGTACGGCGAATTTTTTCAACAGCGTTAGTTAACCCTGTTTTTTTTAGTGATTCGATTAGATTTAGTCCGATCTTAATATTTTCTTCAGCATCTTTACGATCACGCAGAGCTCCTTTACTGTTGAATATTCGGAGATTCTCTACAATGCTGCTATAAAGAAAGCTAAAGATTTCATACAATTCAATTGTTTCATCAGATACCCTTTGAGCTTCTTCATATTTTTCAATTCTTTTGTCTATGACATCGTCAGTTCGTGCGGAATCAAGAGTGTTGAATATTTTATCTTCAGCTTCGATAGCCGCATATGCACTGTTTTCAAATTTGCTAACCCAAGTACCAAGCCGATGAGCTATGGCGTGGTAAGTATCAGGTTGCCTGAAAACATTTGCCAATGCCTCTTTCTGTGCAGCACACAATCCTGTACCTTCATCGGAAACCAGGTATGCAGCATAATACCCGTTCTTTTCCAGGCACTCCCAATGATTCTTCCAGTCCTCAGCCTTTCGTGTGTCGGCCAGTTCAATTCTTAAAATGGCTGAACTAATTGGATCCACGGTTACTAAAATAGGGGTTCTTTTTGAAAATATTTCATCACTCAAAAAAACAACCATTTGAATTTCATCATTCTTCATTGTCAATGTGTTTGGTAAAAATGAGCCAAAGCATGTTAAATATTGACTAATTGAACCTGTCGATGCCAGATTGACATCGAACCGATTCATAATTGTCGATGTAGCTCCGATACTGCATCGACCTTCCATTCTCAACGACAGCATATGATAAAATGGCAGTTTTGCATCAATGGTGGTCTGATTAAAATTATTGTCTCCAAAAATGATTGAACCGGTTTCCGATAAAGTATTTGCCAACATATAAACGAACGTACGGGATATCATATACTCTGCTGCTAATTCGGTTATTATACCCCAATATTTATACTGCTGTGCCCAAAGTGCTGTATACGCAATATGAGTTCTATCCATTATAGATAAATCTGCTCGACGAATAAATTTTTGATTGTTAAGCTCAAAATTCTTGACTTCCTGGGGGTCATTAAATGATAATCCTTGACGCAAAAGAATCACCTCTGTCTTGTTGTTTAGGTTAGTATCCACTTTGTTAATAACAAGATAGAGGTGATTTGTCCCGCAAAAAATGAAACAATAACTAAACTGGGGTATGCACTTAACTCCTGTCCCTACAAGATATTGTGTTGAAAATATCCAAACATGGCTAAGTGGATTTCCCGCAAATCGGAAAGTATGATGAGATTGAAGGATATCATTACTCCTTCAATCTCTTTGTTGGAGAAACGGTCATTGTCGTCTAAATCGCTTTATACAAGGCATATGCTTTGATTTCTCGTGTAGGATGCGACTGTTGTTAAAATAAAAATTTTGTTAACTACAAAATGTTGGGGTTAGTGGAGTCAAGTGCATACCCCAGTAACTAAATAATGAAAAATGCTTTAACCGGTTAGTGTTGAATTTGAAAAAATTTAATCTAAATATTTTGTCTCAAGCCTGATTTTTTTAAAAAGTGTTAACTGACAAATGAAGGATGCCAACATGAGCGATGAAAATAGTCAACGGATAACCGGACGACGCGCCGATTACAACAAGTGGGTCATGA